>SCQL01000001.1 GCA_004299235.1 bacterium | reverse complement strand
TCAGCGACTTTGGGTAGCGACTCCAGCTGCTCGCCGACGCAGAGGCGGTCGGCGGCGGAGGTGGCGGACATGGCGCAGCTCCGGCTCAGCCAGGCGACGGCGGAGACGCTGCCGCCCTGCAGATGCTCGCCCGACTCCTGGAGGCGGCGCGCCATGGCGGCGAACTCGGCCCCCCAAGGCGTCGATGACGGCGCGCAGGCGGTTGGGATCGTCCTGGCTTAGTTCCTGGTCGCGGTGCTGGAATTTGCGCACCGCGAGCGCCAGCTCCTCAAGGTCTGTGCCCCCAACCCCCAACATGCGACCATGCCACCAAACATCCGTTCGGGCGTCAAGCAAAAGAAGGCTGTAAATCCCAAGAAACCTCTGCCCGCGGCGGCAGCGAGCTCGCGCCCCTCACCCTGACCCTCTCCCCGTAGGGGAGAGGGGCGATTTTTCCCCACCGACATCGCTGGTGGGCTCCGAGCGCCGCGCGCACACCCACTTCCCAATCACTTCCGCCTACCGACACGCCACGGACAGACCTCCCCCCGACGCTCTCTCCTCAGCCTCTTCTCTTCTCGGCGGCGGCTTTCAAGCGGGCGAGCGAGTCTCCTGGGCCGGGCCGCAGCTGGCGGCCGAGCAGGACCTCCACCAGGCGACCCCGCCATCCAGGCGGGAGATCGAACTCTCAATTGAAGGTGACCTGAGTCTCATTTTCAGAGAGCGGCACCGCCGGTCCCGGCGGCTGGACTGAGACGACGTGAGCGTCGGCCCACTCGTCATCTTGTTCAAGGGGTGTTTGGCTGGGGAGGAAGGATTCGAACCTTCAACCTTCTGATCCAGAGTCAGCTGCGCTACCGTTGCGCCACTCCCCAAAGGCCTTTGGGCCGGGCCGCCTATTCTAACCAGCCCCTATCCGGCTCCGACTGCGCTTCCCGGCGGTCGCCAACCGGCCTTTGGTCGCCTCCCGTGAGAAGAGCCGCAAGCTACCTCGGCGTAGGTTGGCCACCATCGATAAGGGGCTACGGCTCTCGAGACACGCCGGCGCCGGTGCTGCGCCGTGCGCCACGTGGACGCTCGCTCATCCGGATCGACACCGGGGGCGCCGCGCCCATCAGGCGCTCGAATGCCGCCTCCATCAGCGCCTTCGCCCGATACAGATTCACCGCCCAACCCACCCCGAACACCCGGTCGCTGAACAGCCGGTTCGAATCGGGGTTCCAGTAAGCGGCGCGGATCCGCTCCCAGGTCGGAGGCCGGAAGTCATATGGGACGACGCCGAGGACTTTGCCCTCCCAGGTACGCTCCGCCTGCGATTTGGCGAGCTCGGTGGCCACCGCCGCGGCGATCAGGCCGAACGCAGCCAGCCGGACCAGCCGCCGGACCCGACGCAAACTGCGCATACTTCAGAGAAGCGTAGTACCAAAGTAACTTTGCACGTTTTGAATTCGTTGATGCAGGCGGGGTAGATGGCCAGAAGGCTCCAGTCCACGACGCGTTGGCTCCGGTGGCTGACGCCAGGTCTCCAGATCAAGCGTTGGCTGCTTCTTCTCATGCTCGCCGAGCTCGTTCTCGTGCTCGGTGTCGCCTATGCCTTGAAGGAGATCTACCAGGCCGCCACGCTGCCCCGCGAGTTCTACTACATCACCCTCCAGTTCCTTCCCTACTGGGCACGCGCGGTGATCTTCGGTTTCGCCGGAGTCGGCCTCCTCGTGTTCAGCTACCTGAAGCTGACTCAATCCGTCCTCGGCCCGTTTCTCCCAGGCAACAGCACCAGCAGCATCGTCGAGGTCATCCACGCGTTTCGATTGAGAGGGCGTGGGCCTCGAATCGTCGCCATCGGCGGAGGCACCGGGCTCAGCTCTCTGCTCCGCGGCCTGAAGACCTACACGTCCAACCTTTCGGCGATCGTCACTGTGGCGGACGACGGCGGATCCTCAGGCAAGCTCCGAGACGAGTACCGCATCCTCCCCCCCGGCGATTTCCGCCAATGCCTGATCGCGCTGGCCGACGCCGAACCCCTGATGAAGCAGCTCTTCGATCACCGCTTCAAGGAGGGATCGCTGGAGGGCCACTCGTTTGGGAACCTGTTCATCATGGCGATGGCGGACGTCACCGGGAATTTCGAGCACGCGCTGCGCGAGTCGGGCAAGGTGCTCGCGGTCAAGGGCACGATCGTCCCCTCGACGCTGCAGGACGTGACGCTGGTCGCCTCCATCAACGGAGGCACGGTCGAAGGCGAGTCGAAGATCCCCAAGCAGAACGGCCCGATCAGCCAGGTGTTTCTCAAGCCGGACGGCGCACAGGTCAACCCGGAGGCGGCTCAGGCCATCCTCAACGCCGAGCTGGTCGTGATCGGCCCCGGTTCGCTGTACACCTCGATCCTGCCCAACCTACTGGTCGAAGGCATGGTCGAAGCCATCAAGGCCTCCCCCGCGCTCAAGGTCTACATCTGCAACCTGGCGGCCCAGCAGGGCGAGACGGACGGTTACACCGTCGACGACTACCTGCGGGTCATCCGGGACCACGTCGGTACCAACCTGTTCGACTTCGTCCTGGTCAACTCCAACCACTCGCACACCCCGACCGGCGGTCAGTCGCAAGTGATCTTCAAGCCCGGCGATGGCACCCGGCACCCCGAGGTCCGCTTCATCGCCTCGGATGTGGTCAACGTGAGAGTGCCCTCACACCACGACCCCGACAAGCTCGCCCGAACGATCATGCGGAAGGTCTGGCAGGCGTAGGCGGAGCGACTCGCGGCGTCCGGCGGGTCCGCCGGCGGTTGAAAGCCTCGACGATGAGCACGGCCGCGGCGACGTAAAGGAACCCGTCCAGCGCGTCGACCAGGTAGTGCTCGCCGAGATAGACGATCGACAGCATCACCGCCACGGTCCATGCGATCAGGCCGACCGCGAGCGCGCGATATCTCGACCACGCATACACCGCGGCCAGCGCCGGGAACGCCGCATGCAGTGAGGGGAAGGCGGCGAACCTGTTGGGATTGAAGCTGTTGTAGATCTCCGACACGAAATACTGGTTGTTCCACAGCGCCGCCACCGTGCGGTCGTTGATTTTCACGACCTCATGGAGCTGGTACCAGGGCGGCGCGCTCGGCCAGAAGAGGTACGTCGCGAAGGCGACGAAGCACATGAGCAGCAACGCGGCCACAAATCGCCAGTAGTGCTCTCGACTGTTGATCCAGAAGACGAAGCCGACGACGATCGGAAGCGGGAAGTGCATGAAATAGAAGAACATCGCGACCGCGTCCTGCCAGCCGACCACACCGGGCCGGTAGAAGGCGTGCTGGAGCGTGAGGGTGGGTATCGTGCCGCCGAACAACGCACGTTCGAGCCCGGAGAGATCGTGCGGGGCGAAGCCGGTTTTGGAGGCGAAGCCGCGCATGGCCTCGTAGGCGAAGAAGAGCAGCAGGAATGGCGTCCAGTCGGCGATGAAAGTGCGTCCGCGCCCGAGAGCGATCGCGATCACCAGCAGCGCGAGCACGACCCACTCCGGCTCGATCGAGATGCCGCGCCACAGCATCACGCCGAAGATCAGGGCCAGGTACAAGACGCTCCCCAGGAGGATCAGACGAGGTCGGCGCACGCTCGCCGGTCGCGCCTCAGCGGGTGCGGACAACCGCCACCGCCGCGATCTCGACCGTCACCGAGAAGGGAAGCGCGTTCGTGCCCAGAGCCACTCTTGTGTGCCTGCCGGCATCGCCGAGCACCTCGACCAGAAGATCGGAGGCACCGTTCATCACCCTGGGCTGCTCACCGAAATCATCTGTCGACAGCACGAAACCGATGAGCTGAGTGACCTGCTCGACATTTTCCAGGCCCGCCGCCGCCTCCATCTGAGCCAGGAGATTGAGCGCGCACACGCGTGCCCTCGCCCCAGCCTCCTCCACCGACACCTCCGAAGGGCAGCGGCCGGTCAAGCGCCGGCCCTCCTGGACTGACACCTGGCCGGCCACGTAGAGGAGCGCGCGGCCTTCGCCAATCGGCACCAGTCGCGTCGGCGCATACGAGGCCACGGCTGCCGGAGGCGCCGGCAGCATCAGTCCCAGCTCACGCAGGCGCTCGTGCGGGTTGGTCACGTCGAGGGAGTCTAGTGGACCGGTCCGGTCGACCTCCGAGGCCTGCCGTTCGTTCACAGGCACCGCTACCTGCGTCCGCCGCGGAAATTGGCCACCATCGCCAGTGCGATCACGACCAGAGCCCCGACCCCGAGCGCCACGTATGGGGTCTGCGATTTTTGGAGCAGGGCGAGAAGGCTTGGGGTCACGCCGGGGCTGGCGGTGGCGGTCCGGCTTCCGCTGGCGTGGGGCGGCGGCGACCCGGTCGAACCCTGAGGCGGAGCGCCAGTGTCGTGATAGGCCCACAACGCGGCGGCATGGTCAGCCGGACCGAAGGTGGCCGCGTACAGAATCGGCGTTTGGTTGTAGGCAACCGCCAACGCGGTGATCGAGGGCTCCGGGGGAGCCAGAGAGGTGAAGCTTCGGCCGGCGTCATCCGTACGCCACACGCCGCCCGAGCGCGATCCGCCACCGTCGCTGGCGACGTAGAAGCGATCGTGGTGATCGGTGACGAAGGCCAGCTGGGTGTAGTCGGTCGACGGCAGCAGACCCCCGCCGCTGAGTGCGGTGAACGAGGCGCCGTTGTCGGTCGACACGAACAGGCCCGCGTTCGTCCCGACGAGCAGCGGCCGCACGTCTTTCGTGGGCGGCAGCGGACCCGCGGCCAGGCTGAGGACCGCCGTCCCGCTGATGGCGGCGTTCAACGAAGTCCACGAGGCGCCGCCATCCGTGCTCTGAAACATGGGCAAGCCTCCACCCGAGGCCGGCGAGTCGCTGCCGGCGATCAGGCGCACCGGTGAATGGATGGCCGCGACGGCGATCGCGTCGATGCTGCGATCCGCCAGCCCCGACGGCGACCAGGAGAGCCCGTCCTGGCTGACATAGACGCCGTGATCGGTGCCGGCGGCCATCACCGTGAGCGAGAAAGCGAACACCCGGGCCGTGCGCCCGTCGAGCCCGGAAACTGTCGACCAGGTCAGCCCGCCGTCCCTGCTGGCCAGCGCGCCCGCGCCTCGCGTCCCGGCAAGCACCAGCCCCGCCTTGAACGGGCTGAACGCGAGCGTGTCCACGCTCGCCCGGCCCGTGTGCACCGAGTCCCAGGTCGATCCGCCGTCGGCGCTCCTCATCAGGGTGCCTTCGGAGTTGGCGGCGATCAGGAGCTGGTTGTCGGTGGGATCGACGGCCAATGCAAACACCGGCGATCGGCCCTGGTGCGGCAACGGCTTCACCGCCACCCAGGTGGAGTCCGGTAGCACGCTCGCGAGCACGCCCAGAGCGCCGAAGAGCACCACCCACAACGTCGCAAGCGTCGCGGCAAGACGTCGGCCAAGAAGCGACAAGGGCCTGCCGATTATCACCCAACCCGGCGTGCGGGCGGATGAGATTCGAATCGCCGCGACGGGCGGCGGCCGCCTCCGACCACCGGTGTTTGCCTACAATCGCTGGCGTGCTGGCTCGACCAGCGGCCTGGCTGGACCGGGCCGCCTTCAAACCGGCCTCGCTCCCGGACGGCCTGATTACGGGAATCGCGCTGGCTCCACCGGTTGCCGCCGGTCTTGTCATTTTCAAGGTGCCTGCCCTTGAGATGCTGGCGGTCGCCCTCGCGTTCGGCATCGGCGGACACTTGGCGGCTCGATGGCTGTGGCGCCGTCAAATACCCCGACCAAGCGCGAGTCCGCTGCTGGCGACGGTGTTCGGCGTCGCGCTGATCGGGGCGGGCGCGAGCCTCATCACCTCAATCGAGATCGCCGCCCTGGCCGTGATCGCCGAGCTGCTGCGTGCGCGCTACATCCCGGCGATCCGGGCGCAGGCCGGCCTGCTCGCGTACGCGGCCGTCGCCCTGATCAGCAGGGGCGCGCCATTCGTGTACACCAACCCCGCGAGCGGCAGAGCCTTCAACGATCCCATCGGGGTCTGGTATCACTTCTTCAGCCCCGCATCGGCGCCCATCGATCCCATCCGCCTTTACGTGGGCAACGTCCCGGGGCCGGTGTTCGCGACCTCCCTCCTGGCGGTGGCGATAGGTGCGGCATGGCTGGCCTACGCGCGCCGGATGAGCCTGGTCGTGCTCGTGACCTTCCTGATCGGCGCCCTGGTCCCGATCTACTTCTTCCACTGGGACTACCTGTTCCAGCTGGACAGTGGACCGACGTGGTTTGTGGCCGCGCTGCTGCTTGCGAATCGGCGCCTGCTTCCCGGCTCGTGGACGATCCGGCCGGTGCTTGGGTTTGGCGCCGGGCTCCTTGCGGTGGGCCTGCGAAGGCGCGGCTATGGCATCGACGCCGCGTTCCTGACCGTTGCCGGCGTGCAGGCGGTCATGGCGTTGTTCGCGGTGGCGCTGTGGGGAGGCTCCATCGGCGCCGAGCGGTGGCGGCGAACCCGCCGCCTGCGCGAGCGCGAAGCCAACCTCAGGGTCGTCAAGAGCGTTCCACGCGCGAGCTGAGACTCAGGGCGTTTGCGGGCACGCCGCCCGCGGCTCGGCTGCCCCGCCGTTTTAGTCGAAAAGCTTGCGGCCGCGGGTGACGAACTGGTCGCGCCGCGGGCCGGTGCCCACCAGGTCGACGCTGACGCCGACGAGCTCGCCGATCCGCTCGACGTAGTCACGGCATCGCTGGGGCAGGTCGTCCCAGCATCGAGCGGAGCCGATGCCGGACTGCCATCCCTCCATCTCCTCGTAGATCGGTTCGCAGTGCTTGTAATGGGAGATGTTGGCGAGCGGATGGTCGTAACGCCGGCCGCGGAAGTCATAACCCGTGCAGATCTTCAACCGTGGCTGATCGTCGAGGATGTCCAGTCGCATCAGCGCCGCGGACCCGATCCCGTTCAAGCGCGCCGCGTAGCGAGCGACCGCGGAGTCGAACCATCCGATCCGGCGCGGCCTGCCGGTCACCGTGCCGAACTCGTGGCCCCGCTCGCGGATCTGGTCCCCAACCTCGTCCAGCAGCTCAGATGGAAACGGTCCGTAACCGACGCGTGAGGTGTAGGCCTTGAAGACACCGATCGTGA
Source organism: bacterium (assembly GCA_004299235.1). Taxonomy (NCBI): domain Bacteria; species bacterium. Next base: position 95,563 of record SCQL01000001.1, on the reverse strand, counting down.
GGTCGACCTTGGTCGGCGGGATTCCACTGCCCGTGAGCGCGCCACCGGCCGTCGGGTTGGAGCTGGTCACGTACGGGTACGTGCCGAAGTCCAGGTCGAGCATCGTCGCCTGAGCGCCTTCGAGCAGAATGTTGGCGTTGCCGTCCAGCGCCTCCTGGATGATCGGGAACGTGTCCTTGATGTGCGGGTCGAGCTGCTTGGCGTAACCCATGTACTCGTCGAGCATCCTCGACCAGTCGAAAGCCTCCCTCTCATACAGCTTGGTGAGGACGGGGTTCTTCACCTGGTCGACCACGAAGGCCAGCTTCTTGCGCATGAAGGCCTCCTTCTGCAGGTCGCCGATCCGGAAGCCGATCCTGCGGATCTTGTCCGCGTAGGCCGGCCCGATGCCGCGCCACGTCGTGCCCAGGCGATCGTCGCCGCGCGCCTCCTCTTCGAGCTGGTCGAACAGGGGGTGGTAGCTCATGACCATGTGCGCCCGCTCGCTGACGATCAGGTTCTTCGGCTCGATGCCGCGGTCCCGCAGCTGGGAGATCTCCCGCAGCAAGACGATCGGGTCGACGACCACCCCGTTGCCGATGATGCAAGTGCATTCGGGATACAGGATGCCCGACGGGATGAGCTGGAATTTGAACTCGCCGTTCTCGGTGATCACGGTGTGGCCGGCGTTGTTGCCACCCTGCGACCGGATGACCATGTGCGCCTTGGCGGAGAGGAAGTCGATGACCTTCCCCTTCCCTTCATCGCCCCACTGGCCGCCGACAAGGATGATGACCAAGGCTCTACGCGGTCCCCGGCTCGGGCCGGCGCGTCTCCAGGTTGTAGAACCGCGTGTGGTCGCGGCGGAACTTGAGCTCGATCATCCCGGTGGGCCCGTTGCGGTGTTTGGCCACGATCACCTCGGCGATCCCGGGCCGCTCGTCGGACTTGTAGTACTCGGGCCGGAAGAGAAACATCACGACGTCGGAGTCCTGCTCAATCGAGTTGTGCACGATCACATTTCCCGCAGTGAAATTGTGGAGGTCGTTGACGGTCAGGTCATAGACCTCTTCCTCGCCGTCGGCAGCGATGGATTGGATCGCGTCCCAACGCACTTCGCCGGCCCCCGCCGCTCGTGTTGCAGTTTCGGTGGCCGACCCGATCCGATCGCCGGCCTTCAGCTCGTCCAGACGCCGCCAACCTTGGAGGGTCAGGAACCTGTGATTGGCGGTGGCGCGGACGCCGCCGCCCCGCCCGGTTGACAGTCTGAACACGGACTTGCGCCCGGTGGCGAATGCGTTGGAGACCTCCTTGGCCTCCATGCGCCCCCCTGCCTGGTCCAGGGCGAGGACGCGAAAGCCGCTCTTGCCGACCAGCTCCCCGATGGGCGCATACGTCCCCGTGTCCGGGAGATAGATCGGCGTGTCGCCGGCCAGGCATCCCGACTCTCTCAGGTCGCTCAGGATCGGGCGCTTGTCCGGGCGCTGCTCCGGCGCTCGACTCAGCTGTGAGATCGCGATCACCGGGACGCGCAGTTCACGAGCCAGGCCCTTGAGGGCTCGGGAGATCGCTGAGACCTCCTGGACCCGGTTGTCGTCGCCACGAGCGCGGCCGTGCATCAGCTGCAGGTAGTCGATGAGGATCATGTCGATGTTGTGGCGCATCTTGGCCTGGCGCGCTTTGAGTTGAAGGGTCAGCTCGTCCATGACCGGGGTGTCGTCAATGAAGATCGCGGCCTCCCCCAGAGGGCCCAGCGCATTGGACACGCGGTCGAATTCCGCTTCGCTCAACAGGCCGCGATGCATGCGCTGCGCGTCGATCTGTGCCTGCTCGGTGAGCAGCCGCTCGGTGAGCTGCTCTTTGGACATCTCCAGGCTGAAGATGGCGATGGACTTCTTGACTTCGAGGGCCGCGTGGAGGGCGACGTTGAGAACCCACGACGTTTTCCCCATGGCGGGCCGCCCCGCGACGATGACCAGGTCCGACTCCTTGAAGCCGCCGGTCATCCGGTCCAGGTCGTGGAAGCCGGATGGGATGCCGACGATCCCCTGCCCGCTCTCCATCTGCAGCGAGATCCGCTCCATCGCCGGACCCAGCAGGTCATAGAGCCGTGACAGCTCGCGCTGGTCTCGGTCGTCGGCGACACCGAAGACCAGCGACTGCGCCTGGTTGATCGCGTCCTCGGCCTCGACCGAGTCGTCATAGCCGTAGCCGGCGATGTCCGATCCGGCCGAGATCAGCCGGCGCTTGTACGCCTTCTCCTTGACGATCCGGCCGTAGTACTCGATGTTGGCCGCGGTCGGCACCGCGCTCTGCATCGAGGCCAGCTGCGCCCGCCCGCCCACCCGGTCGAGCAGCCCCATCGTCTGCAGCTGGGCGGCGAGCGTGACGTTGTCGATGGGCTCCCCCGCGGCGAACAGGTCGAGCGCGGCCCGGTAGATCTGCCCGTTGTTCTCGCGATAGAAGTCTTCGGGGTGCAGGAACTGCAGCACCTTCGCCACCGAGAGCGGATCGAGAAGGATGGAGCCGACCACCGACATCTCGGCCTCGAGGTCGTGCGGTGGCACCCTCCCGGGTGAGAGAGGGATGGTGGTCGCCATGCTCCTCGCGGCCTAGCGGTCCTGGGTGACGATCAAATTGATGTGGGCGTCCACGTCGCGATGGAGCTTCAGCGCGACCTGGTGCTCGCCCAGCGTCTTGATGGGCTCCTTCATGTCGATCTTGTGGCGGTCGATCTCCACGCGGTGCTGAGCCTTCAGAGCCGTGGCGATGTCCTGGTTGGTGATCGAGCCGAAGGCCTTGTCCTCGGCTCCGACTTTCAGCCGCACGACCACGGTCTTGTTGTTGATCTCATCGGCCAGACCCTGCGCTTCGACCCGGTCCTTCGTCTCCCGCTTGAGTGCGGCGTCGCGGAGACGCTTGGCCTCCACCTCGACGCCCTTGCCCGCCGGGATCGCCAGCTTGCGGCGAAAAAGGAAGTTACGGCCGTACCCATCCGCCACTTCCTTGACGTCGCCGGCCCGCCCGACGTTGTCGACATCCTTGGTCAGCATGACCTTCACTTTCCCTAGCCCTCCGATACCGATGGATATTCGTCGCGGCGCCGGACACGCGATCGGACTCGCCTGAACACCTGCCCGGTGCCTTCTCGCGCGGCCGCGACGGTGTCGCGGAAATCGCGGTCGAAAACGCTGTCTTTTGCCTTCAACGCCGCCTCGTGCTCGCGGCGGACGTCCTCCGGGCACGCGTCGATGAAGGTCTTGACGGCCAGCACGCCCAGTGCCAGCATGTCGAGCTCGCCGAGAACGGGGATCCATGCGGGCAGGTCGACGGGGCTGACGATCAGGCCCAGCGCGCCCATCAGCATCGCCTTCGGCGCGGGCGGCACCCGCTCGTCCCGGAGCAGGCAATAAGCAAGCTTGCCGTGTCTCGGCACATCGAACAGAACCTCTTTGGCACGCGAAAGGACAGATTGCATGGGGGGCCGCAACAGCCTAGCGCTTTTTGGCCGGCACGGGGAACTAACTTAACTTAGCCTTGGCGCGCATATGAGCGCGGTCGCGGTCGCGGCCCCGGCGCCGGCCCGATTCGGCAACCTGCGCCACGCCGCCCTGAGCGCCTTCTGGTTCGGCAACTTCTTTCTGTGGCAGCCGCTGACGACGGTCGTGATCCAGAACCAGATCGACGGTGTGGTCAAGACCAACCAGAACACCGCCATCGGCCTCGCCGTCAGCGTCGGCGGGCTCGTCGCGATGACCGTGCCCCCGCTGGTCGGCGCCATCTCGGACCGCTTGACAACGCCCTTCGGCCGCCGCCGCCCGATCATGATCGGCGCCACCCTGCTGACGCTGCCCGGCCTGCTGGTCCTGGCGACGGCGCACAGCTACGCGCAGATCGTCGTCGGCTACGGGATCGTGCAGCTCTTCTTCAATGCCGCCGGCGCCGCCTTCGCCGGCATCATCCCGGACGTCGTCCCCGCCCAGGACTTCGGCCGGGCCAGCGGCTTCCTCGCCACCATGGTCCAGCTCGGTAGCGGCGCCGGTCTGTTCGCGACCTCGCTCCTCGCCCACCAGCTCGGCTGGGTCTACTTGGCCTTCGCCGTCGTCATGCTCCTGACCCTGATCCCGACCTCGCTGGCGGCTCGGGGCGAAGGCTCACACGCGCTATCGACGCGCCCGTCAGTGCCTTGGGGCGCGGCCGTCCATGAATTCTTCCGCCCCATGCTCGGTGGCGACTTCGCGTGGGTGATCTTCACCCGGTTCTTTGTTTCGGCAGGCATCACCGCGGTGGCTTACTACCTGAACAACTTCTTCCGCGACGTCGTCGGAGTCGCCGATCCCGCGCGATTCACATCGACCTGGTTTCTGGTCGTCCTGCTGGCCGCGATCCCCTTCGGCCTGGCGGGCGGTTACATGTCGGACCGCACCCAACGTCGCAAGGTCTTCGTCTTCTTGAGCGGCGGCTTCCAGGCCTTCGTCGCCCTGGTCTTCATCGTGTTCTTCCCTTCGGCCATTCCCGTCGTGTTCGCGCTCGGCGTCGCCTACGGGATCGGATACGGCCTGTACTACGCGGTCGACTGGGCGCTGCCTGCGATACCCTGCCCGATCGCTCGAGCAGCGCCAAGGACATGGGCCTGTTCCACATCGCGCTGACCTTGCCACAGTTCGTGGTGCCGTTCATCGCCGGGCCGGCCATCGACCACTTCAACAGCCTGGCGCACAACTCGGGCTACCGGGTGGTGTTCGCCAGCGCGATCGTCCTGCTAGCCATCGGCACCGTGTTCGTGAGCCGCATCAAGTCGGTTCGCTGACCGCTGGCGCCGCACGGCGATAAGGCTCGCCACCCAGATCGACGCGATGCCCACCACGCCGAACTCCGCCATGAGCCGGAGCACGACCAGGTTCGAATAGCCCGACACCAAAAGCGCCTGGAACCGGTTGTGGCCGGGGCCGATCAGGATCCAGCCCGCGGCGACCAGGCCCAGCACCATCCAGTCTCGCCGGGGTAGGGCCCAGGCGGCCAAAACGACCATCGGCAGCAGGAGCAGGACCAGGTGCGTCCCCCAGGAGTAGGTGGCCACCAGGGGCGCCAGCGCCACGATGGCGGCGGCCTCGAGGGCGCGATCCACCGCGGCCGTCGCCGGCTCCCGCAGCACCACGAGGGTTACGGCGACGGCCGCCATCGCGATCACCGCGGTGATGGCCCTTGCGGTCGGCGGGCTGCCGCGCACGGCGCCGAAGAAGGTGTCGGGCTCCAGGAGGCGCGTGACCGTGCCGCCCGGCGAGTGGTTCTCGAACAGGCCGGTGCCGGCGCTGATGGCGGGCAGCACCTTGAACACGTACTCGAGCAGGTACGGCGGGGCCGCGACGAGCCACAGCCCCAGACCCGCGGTGGCGGCCGCCGCCAGCATCCACCACCGCCTGGCCCACAGCAAGAACAGGCCGACCGGGGCTTGGATCAACTTCAAAGCCACCCCCACCCCAAGCGCGGCTCCCCCCCACCAGCGGTCGGCGACCCATCCCCAAAACCACACGCCCGACAGCGCGAGCAGGACGAGGTTGACCTGGCCCTCGACGATGTTGCCCACCACCGGTTCAAAGCCGAGCGCGACCGCGACGAGCAGCCACGCCAGCTGCCAATCCCTCACGTTCAACGCGCGCAGGACGCAAAAGAGGAAAACGGCCAGCGATGCGTTGAGGGCGAGGATCACGGCGATGGCGACGACGTGGCTGTCGACCCCAACCACCGGCTGGAGCAGCCAGGCGAGCAGCGGCGGCGTCACGTACTGGGGACCGGTCGGCTCCAGGCAGCCCATCGTCCGGCACAGGTCGTAAGGATCTCGACCCGCGGCGATGCGCGCCGCGGCCCGCATGTAGCTCTCCTGGAAATCGCCCAGGTAGGATCCGAACAGGAGCGGCTGGAGGATCCCCAGCCACAGGTAGGCGACCACCAGTGGGACACCGGCCCAGACGACAAGCAGGCCACGAAAACGACGGTTGGCAAATGCCGCTTGCCAGTTCCCGGCCGGCGCATTCACCGAGCCGAGATTATGGGCCCGGACGCGAAACGAGGCGGCGCCTGCAGCGGACACCGCCTCGACCGAGGCCACCGGGTGACACGCTTATGGTTTTCTGCGCCGCTTTACGGCCGTTGCCTTCTTGTGGAGGCCAACCTTTGCGTGGACTGTCGGCGGACCCGGACGGACGACGAATTGCGTCCAACTTGCCTGGTTATCGAGCGTGTTGTCAAGTGGTTGGTTTTCCCAGCACAACGCTCGTGCCCCCCTACTGCAATCTCTCATACGGGAAGGCGGCGGCGAAGGGCTCATAGAGCAGCAGCACCTGCTCGATGGGCAGCACGTCCCGCATGAAAATCCCGCCCGCCGCCACGCCGGCAAAGCCGACGATCCCCAACCCGTCATGTGGAGCGGCCTGCTCGGCGCCGTCCTGCATGGCCCGGAACGATTGCGTACGCCCGGACTGGTTGGCGCTCGCGATCGCCGCCTTCCACGCCACGGCATAATTCGCGGCCGGGTCGAGGCCCGCCGGCGGGATGAGGGCAAGGTTGCCGGCGGGCGGCGCAGGCTTCGCCCGCTCGCTGAGCGCTTTGGCGACCGCGGCCACCTCCGCCTCGGGTGCGCCGGACAGCGTGGGCAGGGCGCGCAGGAAGGCCGCGATCTGGCGGTCCACCGGGGCCGGCGGCTGGTAGCCAGGCCCGGGCAGGATGGTGGCGAAAGGCCGGTACACGGCGTCGAAGCGGACCGGCTCCAGCTGCTCGCGGACCAGGATGGCCAGGGCTACGATCTGCGCCGACTCGAGCGCCGCCGCCGCCGCCGTCGGGTCGGGCAGCGCCTTGCCGATCGCCAGCCGGGTCTGAGCGACCCTGAACCCACCGGTGAACGCGTTGACCATCGCCTGGTCGGCGCCGGACAGCAACCGGTCCAGGACCTGCTCGATCTCAGCCGCCGACTGCCGCTGGCGCGAGAGCATGCGCGCCGCGGCGATCCACTCCCACTGCGGCGTGCCCAGCAACTTGCTGGCTGCGACGAGGAACTGCCCCGCCTCCGAGGCGCTCAGCGGACCGCGACCTGCTCGGGCAGCAGGCCCTTGGCCCGCAACTTGTCGATCGGGTGGTAGGCGTCGACAATGCGCATCGTGCCGGACGCCGAACGAAAAACCATGGACTGCGTGTAGGCGTACACGTCTTCGTAGCGCACGCCCTTCAACAGCTCGCCCGATGTGATCCCGGTGGCGGCGAAGAAGATGTCGCTGCCGGAGCAGAGGTCGTCCAGGGACAGCACCTGGTTGGGCTTGTGCCCTTCTTCGACGGCCATCGCCTGTTCTGTGTCATTGCGGAAATAAAGCTTGGCCTGCATGTCGCCGCCGATGGTCTTGATCGCGCACGCCGCCAGCACGCCTTCAGTCGCACCGCCGGATCCCATCATGCAGTGGATGCCGAACCTGGTCTCCAGGGCGGCCTCCAGCGCTCCGGCCACATCGCCGGCGGTGATGAGCTTGATTCGCGCCCCGACGTCGCGAATCTGCGCGACGATCTCCTTGTTGCGGTCGCGGTCGAGCACGACCACGCTCAGCTCCTGCACTGGCAGGCCCTCCGCCTTGGCGATGCGCCGGAGATTCCACTCGACCGGCATCTCGAGGTCGATGACGCCGCGCGCGCGCCGGCCCACCACCAGCTTCTGCATGTAGTGGACGTGGGTCGTGAACATCGACCCGCGTTCGGCCAGCGCGACCACGGATATGGCTCCCGGCAGGCCGGACGCGGTGAGGCTGGTGCCCTCGATGGGGTCGACCGCCACGTCGACCTCGGGCTCGAGGCCGTTGCCGATCTGCTCGCCGAAGTAGAGCATCGGCGCTTTGTCCTTCTCGCCTTCGCCGATGACGACGGTACCCCTCATGTCCACCGCCGCCAGCGCGCTCCTCATCGCCTCGACCGCACGGCCGTCGGCCGCGATCCCGTCGCCTCTGCCCTGGAGGGGGGCCGCCGCGAGCGCTCCCGCCTCGGTCACCCGCAACAGCTCCAGGGCCAGGTTGCGGTTGATCTTGGGTTCGATCAACTTGCCGACACCATCGCGGCCGGTAGCGTAGCCGAATCCCTACCCAATGCCCCGCCGGCGGATCGGCAGCTTGTCCGCCTCGACCCAGAGGTCCTGCTTGCGGGCCAGCCTCCGATCGCCGTTCCGATCGACGTACACGCAGGTGCGCTCGAGCACGGCGGTGATCCGCACCTTGGCGCCCTCCAGCACCGCGTCGAAGGCGTCGATGAGCACCTCGTCCTCGTCGAGCTCGACGTCGCTCAGGGGACGGGTGCCGCTCGGCCGGGCCCTGGTCGACAGCTCGAGCCGCGGCCTGGTGCCCTGTGGCCGGCCCGGTTTGATCGTGAGCCGGGACGAAGCCGAGCCCGGCAGGCGCAGCGCCGGCCTGGGCGGTGCAGACGGCCGGCCGGCGTCGGCCTCGCGGGTGGAGCCGCGCGGCGCCCGGCTTTGACGCCGGGACGGCTTCCCCGACGGCCGGCTAGAAGAACTCACCCCAGAATTTCCTGACCCGGCCCACCGAGTTGGGCAAGCCCTTCAAGGCGGCGACCCCCGGCCGCGCCGGAGCGTCGGGGACGGGGTGTTGCTCCGATTCCGGCACGCCTTCGGGATGGACGCGGATCACGCCATGGTGCACGCCGCCTTCCTGCACGACCAGGGCACCCACCGTCGCATCCCCCTCGAGACGCCCTGTGCTCATGATCTTCAGCCGGCTGACCGCGATCACGTTGCCGCGGACGAACCCCGCGATCGTGACCTTCGCGCTGCGGATGTCGGCCTCGACATGCGCCTCCGAGCCGATCAGCAGGTCGCCGTCGCATTCGATCTGGCCGCTGAAATTGCCCAGGACCTGGCCGCCGCCCTTGAGCTGCAGCTTGCCGGCGAGCACGTCGTCCCGCGCCAGGACAGTCGCTTTCGGCTCCAGGCCATGAGGCTCCGGGCCGCCATTCCTCGTCGGTGCTTCGACCTTCTCGACGCCCATCTCCGCCAATGTCGCCCCTCCCTTTCTGCCAGCTTCGCGCTGGGTACCCCACCTATCGGCAGCATAGCGGCTGCAGACGGTCCGAGGGCGCCGCGTTCGCCCCCCGTCAGAGGTCGGGATGCGATTCGAGGTAGGCGAGGGCCGCCTCCCGTGTGGGAGCGATCTCGCCATCGATCACGAGCTCCTCCAGCCTCCGCTTGATGCGGCCGACCTCCGGGCCGGGACCGATGCCGCGAGATCGCATGATGTCCTCGCCTGGGATCTGCGTCATCAAGCGCGAGGGTTGCTCGGCGATCACGGCCTCGATGCGTGCCTCCAGCTCGGCGAGCTTTTCAGGCTCGGGATAGGCGGAGGCGGCGACATCCGCGCGGGCCAGCGCCAGCAGCCGGTCGAGCTCCGAGCCGGCGTCGCGCGCCAGGCGGCGGACGGCGCCGTCCGACCACTCGGACCGGTAGTACACCGGACGCAGATGCAAGCGCACGAGAACCACGACCGCATCGATGTCCTTCTGCGAGAAGCGAAGCCGCTCGAGGGCGGCTCTCGCGAGGCCGGCGCCCACCTCCTCATGGCCGGTGAAGGCGCCGTCCGGGGTGGCCGTGGACGGTTTGCCGACGTCGTGGAAGAGCGCCGCCAGGCGCAGCGGGAGGTCCGCTCGTGTCTTCGCGACGGTGAGCAGGGTGTGTCCGTAGACGTCGTGGGTGTGATAGCCGCCCTGCTGGACGCCCTTGCAGGCCGCCAGCTCCGGCAGGACGACCTCCAGGAGTCCGCCGGCATCGAGCAGCTCGAGCGCCAGCCGCGGCCGCTCGGAGAGCAGCATGCGGCGCAGCTCCTCCGCCGTGCGCTCGACCGAGAGGACGGGTGGCGCGAGCCTTCCTCGCATCCGCCGCATGGCGGGGACGAGGTCCGGCGCGAACTCGAAGCCGAGCTCGGCGGCGAAGCGGATCGCCCGCAGCATTCGCAGGGGATCGTCGGCAAAGGTGCGCAGCGGATCGGCGGGCGTCCGCAGGATGCCGGCCGCGAGGTCGGCCCGCCCACCCAATGGATCGTGGATCTCCCCGTCGAGGTCCATCAACAGCGTGTTGACCGTGAAGTCCCGCCGGCGCAGGTCTTCCTCCAGCGTGGCCGGCCGCACCTCCGGCTTACGCGAATCGGGAGGGTACGACTCGGCGCGCGCCGACACGAACTCCACGAGGTGTCCCGGCAGAGTGACCTGGGCGGTGCCGTAGCGTTCGAAGGTGACCGGCGGCGCCGCGCCCGCCAGCTCGGCAAAGCGCGACGCCAGCGTGAGGGCCGCCCCCTCTTCCACGACCACGTCCGGATTCGGATGGGGACGGTCCAGGAGGAGATCGCGGACGTAACCCCCAACCACCCAGGCGCGCGACCCCAGCTCGGTGGCGGCCCGCCTGAGGAGCCGGAGAAGCTCCGCGTCGTCCAGGACCCGCGCCCCGGTCGCGCCCGGCCCTACTGGTTGATACGCGCCCATTCCACGGCTCCAACCTGGCCGGCGCGGTCGCCCAGTCGGGCGCGGCGCAGGCGGGGCCGGCGGGCGGGCTTGATGAAAGGCGAAGAGCGGAGCGTCGCCATCATCGTCGGCTCGACGAGCGCCCACGAGCGCGTCACGCCCCCGCCCATCACGAACATCTCCGGATCGATCGCGTTCGTGAGGCTGATCAGGGCCATCCCCATGTAGCGCGCGGAACGCTCGACCACCATCCGGGCCGACTCGTCGCCGCGTGCCGCCTCGGCGAAGAGCTCGGCCGCCGGATGGCCCGTCTCGCGCGCCAGGTTGGCGCCGCCGCAGAACACCTCGAGGCACCCGCGCTGGCCGCATTGGTCGAGCGGGCCGTTGGGGTCGATGATCATGTGCCCGACCTCTCCGGCGGTGCCGTGCGCCCCGCGGTGCAGCCTCCCGTCGATGATCAGCCCTCCGCCCACCCCGGTCGACCAGGTGATGTACACCATGTTGCGAGTGCCGCGGCCGGCCCCGCGATGGAACTCGCCGAGGCCGGCCATGTCGGCGTCGTTGGCGACGTGGACCTTGGCGCCGGTCGCGCGCCCGAGCATCGCGGCGAGCGGGACGTTGCGCCAGCCGGGCAGGTTGGGCGGGTTGACGAGCACGCCGCGCTTGATATCGATCGGACCGGGTGCGCCGATGGCGATGCTGCGCACCTTCTGGTGGCCCCGATGCCGGTCGATCTCCGCGGCCGCCCAATCGACCATCGCCTGCGGCGTCCCCAGCAGCGGAGTCTTGGTCTTGACGCTGGCGACGAGGTTGCCATCGGAGCGGGCGAGCGCGACGCGCACCTGGGTCCCGCCGAGGTCGATACCGGCCAGCATGACGGGGTTAGGTTAGCGGTCGGGCGAATTCACGAGGCGAGCAGCTGCTGGCCTCGGAGCGCGGCCAGGATCGCCATCGGCCCGCGGGCGCGGTTGAAGGTGTAGAAGTGCAGGCCGGGGACGCCCGCCTCGAGCAGTTCCACGCACTGGGCGATGCAGTGGCGCACTCCGACCAGGCGGATCGCGTCGTCATCGGGCTGCGCATCGATCTCAGCCTGGAGCGCTGGCGGCACCGTGGCGCCGGACATGGCGGTCATGAACGCCAGCGAACGGCGGCTGGGAACGGGCATGAGGCCCGGGACGATCGGCACCGTGATGCCGGCGGCGCGGGCCCGCGCCACCAGGTCGAAGTAGAAACGGTTGTCGAAGAAGAGCTGAGTGATCAGAAAGTCCGCCCCGGACTCCACTTTGAGCTTGAGATAGCGAAACTCGTGCTCGAGATCCGGGCTCTCGGGATGCTTCTCCGCGCTGCAGGCGGCGCCGATGCCGAACCGATAGCCGTTGCCGCGCACGAACGCCACCAGGTCGCTGCCGTGAGTCAGCTGCGGGTCTGCCGCCTTGAACGGCTGATCAGGGCTCTGCGCATCTCCGCGCAGGGCCAGCACGTTGGCGACCCCCTCCTTCTCCATCCAGTTGAGGACCCGGCGCGTCCGGTCCACGGAGTTGGCGCACGTCAGGTGCGCCATGGCCTCGATGTGGTACTGCCGCTTGATCCGCGTCACCAGCTCGAGCGTCTTCTCGCCCGTGCGGAGCCGGTAGGTGACGGACACCCAGTCGGGCGCATGGCCTGCCAGCGCGGCGATCGTCCGCTCCAGGATGTCGACCTCGGTCTCGTCGCGCGGGGCCATGAATTCAAACGAGATGCTGGGGCGGCTGCGGGCGAGCATCTCCGCAATGCGCATGGCCGGAAGATTACCAATCGCGGCCGGGTTCACATCTTCAGCGCAGGACGCGGGCGTCGCCGACGCGGCGTGTCAGTCGCTGCGCATCGAGGTGCTCGAGCAGGGCGAGCACCGGCCGGCGGCTCGCGCCCAAGCGATCGCGGAGCTGCGCCACGGTCACCGACCCGCTGATCGCGATCAGCTCCTTCACCATGGCGACGGCCTGGTCGTACGCGTCTTTGGTGAAAGCCACTTCGTCGCTCACCCGCACGACGCTGCCCCTCTGGGTGAGGGCACGCACCATCTCGACGCTGGCGCCCGTCTCCTGCATCGCCTCGGTCAAGGACGGCGGAGCGAATGGCTGGCGGCCCAGCACCTTCAGCAGATCGGAGGCCGGACCGACCTCAGCCTCGAGCACGACGCGATGGCTCGGAGCCGCGATCGATCCATCCCTCTCCTCGATGCGGCCGTCCTCGAGCAGGCCCTTGAGGACGGCCGGGAACGACGCGGGGGGCACCCCCAGGCGGCTGCGCAGCTCTTCGCGCGGGATGCCGGGCCGGAGCGGGTGAGCCTGGTGGTACGCCTCGAGCTCGCGAGCGGCGCGGTCGGCGATCGCACGCCATGCGTCGTCGCCGTAAAGCCAGTCGCCAAGCCGCCTGGCCCGGAGCCCATCGACGTCCGCTTCGGCCGCCATCGTCGCCCTGAGCAGCGCGGCCGCGGTGACGCCTCGCGGGTACTTGCGCAGCTCTTCCTGCAGGACGTTGCCGGCGGCGCGACGGTCCAGTGACTCGCGCACCGCGCTGTCGTGGCGTGCGTGCTTACGCGGCGCGACGTCGACGAACCGGCCGCCCGCCAGCGTCAACGGCGGGCTGGGGATGCGCAGGATGAAACGATCCTGCGCCGCGGCGGCGATGGCGCGGTCGAAGTAGAGCTGCACCCACCCCTGACCACCGGCGGCGATCGCGTCGCCCTCGAGCATGATGACCCTGCACCCGACTTCGCTCGTGCCCGTGTGCAGGAGCAGCTCCACCCCGTGGCGCAGAGGTTGGGGAGCCGAGGCGAGCACGCGCACCGTCGCATCCACACGGCGCGTCGCTCGAAGGGTGCCCGGCCGGGCCAGGACGTCGCCCCTTGTCAGCTCGCTCTTCTCGACCCCGGTCAGGTTCGCCGCGACCCGGTTGCCCGGCGTGACGGTTTCGACCTTGCGGTTATGCCTCTGCAGCCCGCGCACCCGCACCCTTCGGCCGCTGGGCACCACCTCGATCTCGTCGCCAACCCGCAGCGGGCCGTCGACGAGCGTGCCGGTGACGACCGTGCCGAAGCCGCTCATCGTGAAGACGCGGTCGATCGGAAGCCGCGGCCGGCCGATGTCCGTCCTCGGCTCGGCGGCGTCGAGCAGCGCGTCCAGGGCGGCGGCGAGCTCGCTGAGTCCATGGCCGCTGACCGCCGAGACCGGGAGCACGGGCGCTCCAGCCAGCGACGTCTCCTTCAGCGCCTCCACCACGTCGCTCGTGACGAGATCGAGCCAGGCGCTGTCCACCAGGTCGACCTTGGACAGCACGACCAGGCCGCGCCGCACCTCGAGCAGATCGACGATCTCGACGTGCTCGCGCGTCTGCGGCATGACGCCCTCGTCGGCCGCGACGACCAGCAGCACGGCGTCCAGGCCGTGTGTCCCCGCGAGCATGTTGTGGATGAAGCGCGCGTGGCCCGGCACGTCAACGATCCCCACCTCGCGGCCGCTCGGCAGCCTCATGTGGGCGAAGCCGAGGTCGATCGTCATCCCGCGCCGCTTCTCCTCGGCGAGCCGGTCGGGGTCGATCCCGGTCAGGGCTGTGATCAACGTCGACTTGCCGTGGTCGATGTGCCCAGCCGTGCCGACGACATAACCTCCCTCCCGCTGGAAGGGGGAGGGCTCGGGTGAGGGGACCCAACCGGCGGTCACCGGCCCAGGCTCCCGACCGCCGCCTCCACGGCATCGATCAAGGCCTCGTCCTCGCCCCTCAACACCGTGCGCGGGTCGATGCAACAAGCGTCCTTTTCAATGCGTGCGATTACCGGCGGTTCACCGCGCCGCAGGGCGGCCGACAGGCGTGAGGCCGGGCCGTCGAGCGCGACCAGCACCGTCGGCAGCCCGTGTCCGGGCAGCGAGCCGCCGCCGACCGCGGACTCGGCTTCAACCAGCGTCGTGCGGACCCCCCGCTCGATGAGCTTGACGGACCACAGGGCCGCTCGGCGGCGCACCTCCTGGACCGCGACGCCAAGCATCCTTTCGACCGGGATCTCGTCCAGGTGCCCGGTCCGCCTCTGCCTGAGGGTGGCCTCCAGCGCGGCGAGCGTCAGCTTGTCGATGCGCACGGCGCGGGCGAGCGGATGCTTCGACATCCTGCGGACGGCTGCCACCCCGGCATCGCCGCGACCCAGCACGACACCGGCCTGCGGCCCACCGAGCAGCTTGTCGCCCGAGAAGGTGACCACATCGCAATACCTCAGGGATTCAAAGACGGTGGGCTCATCCCCGATCGCCTCAGACGCTCCGCTGCCCAGGTCGTCGATGAGCACGAGGTCGTGAGCGTGGGCGACTTTCGCCAGCTCCGCGAGCGACGCGGACTCGGTGAATCCGGTGACTCGGAAATTGGACGTGTGCACCCGCAGGAGCGCCGCGGTCCGCGGACCGATGGCGGCCTCGTAGTCGGCAGACCGCGTGCGATTGGTGGTCCCCACCTCGACCATCCGTGCACCCGACAGCCGCATCACGTCCGGCATGCGGAACGAACCGCCGATCTCCACGAGCTGGCCGCGGGAGACGATCACCTCCTTGCCCTTGCAGAGCGCGGTCAGCGCGAGCAGGATGGCGGCGGCGTTGTTGTTGACGACCAGCGCCGCCTCGCAGCCGAACAGCGCCGTGAGCACCCCGGACAGCAGCGCGGCGCGCTCGCCGCGACGACCGGTGTCGATGTCCAGCTCGAGATTGGTGTAGCCGGCCGCCAGGGTCAGGGCTGCAACCGCGGCGGGTGAGAGCGGCGCTCGCCCGAGGTTGGTGTGCAGGATCACGCCGCTGGCGTTGATCACGTGCCGCAGCCTGGGCGCGATGTCGGAGCGCAGCCGCTCGACCACCCGCAGCAGGCGCTCGCCGGCGTCCGCCGCGCCGCCTTCACGCTCGGCGGCGATCTGCTCTCGGATCGCATCGACGACGCGCGCCCGGCCGAACTCGGTGACCAGCCCGGCGTAGGCCGGCTCGTTGACCAGCGTCCCTACAGCAGGCAGGGAAACAGTCCGATGAACCCGGGTATGGCGTAGCCGCTGCATCCGCCCAATGAGATTAGGCTCGCCGGCGTGTAGAAGGGCGACATCACGAGGGCCAGCAGGTTGGCGCCCTGGAACATCTGGAACAGCAAGAGCACCACCACGAGCCCGATCCAGACCTCCCGCCTCCGCGTCGAAACCTGGAAGAAGAAGCGCGGGTTACGGTTGCGAAACAGGCTTTCGACAACGTTCCAACCGTCCAGTCCGGGGATGGGCAGGAGCTGGAAGGCGAAGATCGAAAGGTTCAGGAAGACGATCACGTAGAGCGCGGCGCCGATGATTCCGGGCGATAGGTCGTACGACGACTCCATGCCCATTCGGCTGAGCGCTCGCCAAGCAAAGCCGAGGACGACGGCGACGAGCAGGTTGGCCGCCGGGCCGCCCAGCTCGTGGATCACGTGCTGGCCGGGGGTGCGGATCCGGTTGGGCTGCACGGGGACGCGCCGGCCCCAACCGACCAGCGCGAGGAACACCGCGATCACGCCCAGCGGGTCGAGAAACCGGCGCGGGCTCAATGAGAAGTAGCCGAAGTAGCGCACCGACCGGTCGCCCAGGAGGTACGCCGCCGCGGCATGTCCCATCTCGTGCACCGGGATGGCGACCAGGAGCGCGGGTACCAGGAGCAGGGCCCCCAGGACGAACGCGACGAATTGGCTCACTCGATGGGGATCTTGCCGACCCGCCTCGGCGAGCTGCGAGCCCGCCGCGTGGAGGCAGCCGCTCGCGACCGCTGGCCCGGCGGTGCGGTGACCCGGTGCTCGTACATGAGCACCAGCGCCGTGATCAGCTCGCGCTGGGCGTTCAGCAGGTGCACCTGCGCCGATGGCGGGACCATGTCCGAGAGCAGATGGCTGATTCGCGAGCCCAGCTCGTTGGCCAGTTCGATCACTCGCTCGCCGTCCCGGCTCATCGCTTGCCCCTGGGAGCGAGGTCCGGTGATGGGGCCGAGCCGCCGGCGCCGGCTCGCGCCTCTTTCCGCGTGAATCTGACGCGGAGCTCGCCGTCATGGATGGTGGCGCCCGACGTGTCACGCTGCGCCAGAACTCGCGGCAGTGCGATCTCGCGGCGGTAATTGCCGACCGTGACGAACAGCTCACCGTTGTGCCGGCTGAGGTCCACCGACGATCGGTCCGCGAACGGCACCTTCAAGGCCAGGACGTAGTCTGCACCCTCCTTGTCGATCCGCTGCGGGCTGGCGGTCGCGAAATGCTGGGCAGGATCGCGATCGCCGTAGGTCTCCTCGGCCATCCGCGAGAGCATGCTCTCGCCCACCACTTCGCGGTCGAACAGCGGCACGTTGAAGATCGGGATGCCCGCAAACGACTGCTCGACCTCGACCTGGTAGCGCTTGTGGATGCGCTGCCACCTCTGGAACAGCTCATCGTGCAGCTCACTCGGAAGCAGGCGGTTCACGACGACCGCGTCGGTGAGGTAGCCGAAAAGGCTGAGGTAGGTATACGCGCGCTTGGCTTCCTTGACGACCATCTTCTCGAGGTTGAGCACGATTCGAACCGTGGTCGTGGCCGGGTCGGTGAGCACCTTCCTCATGCCGCCCAGGTCCAGGAGCAGGTCCTTGAGCGAGGCGTAGACCTCGTCCGATGGCAGCGGTATGCCCATCATCGGCTGCAGCACCGGTCGCGCCACCTTCATGGCGCGACGCTCCCAGGGATAGATCTTGTCCAGCCACCACTTGGCGGCGTCGGGGAACGTCAGGAGCTGCAGCGTTTCGCCGGTGGGCGCGCAATCGACGATCAGCACGTCATGCTCCGCGCGCTGGGCGTAGTGCTTGATCCACATCAACGAGGCGATCTCGTCCATGCCTGGCGGGTTCGCCACTTCGTCGGCCACGACCTCGTCCAGCCCCTGCGTGGCGAAGACCTCGACCGCGTACTCGTGCAGCTTGACCCAGTGGCGCTGCATCTCGTGCAGAGACGACACCTCGTGCGCCCACAGGTTGTCCGAGATCGGCGTCAGGTCGGAGCCGAGCTCGACGTCAAACGAGTCGCCGAGCGAGTGGGCCGGGTCGGTGCTCATGATGACCGTGCGGTACCCCGCCCGCGCGCACCGGACGGCGGTGGCCGCGGCGACCGAGGTCTTGCCGACGCCGCCTTTACCCGTGAAGAGGATGACCCGCACGCGCTGAGTGTATCCGCGAGGCGGAGCCCCGACGGTCAGCCTTTGGGCTGGGCCAGGCTGTCTGTGACCAGCGCCTCGACGTGGCGAAGGATCGTGAGCGTCAACTCGGTGTTCTTCTCGATGGCCTTGAGAATCTCGACGTTCTGGACGTCGGCCTTCTCCGCCTCCTCGGCGGCATGCTCGAGCGTCAACCTGTCCTTCTGCGACTGGCGGTTGCCGGCCAGCAGGAGAACCGGTCCGGTGTAAGCCGCCTGCACGCTGAAGAGCAGGTTGAGGAGGATGAACGGAAATGCATCCCAGTGGCTGACGAACCCGACGACGTTGAGGCTGACCCAGCAGGCGACTGCTACCGTCTGGATGATCAGGAACGTCCAGGACCCGATGCCCGCCGCGGCCTTGTCCGCGACCCGCTCACCGAGGGTGGCCTCGTCGTGGTGGACCTGGTTGACGGGATGCCGGTGGTCCACCGCTTTCAGCTTGCGCGTGCGAAGAATGTGTTTGAGCGCCTTGTTGCCGGAGTCGCTGGTCCGCACGGACATGCCGCCACGAACTCTAATGTCTGGGCCGGACCCTGTCCATTTCTGGGGCCCGGATCCGGCGAGGGCCTACCTGACGAGGGCAGGCACCGCGATCGACCCGAGCCCCAGCAGGACCAACATGGCCACGCCGACCACCGCCAGTCTCACCAGGTCCCTGGTGAAGTAAGGCACGCGGTCGAGCGGGATCGCGGGGTCGGCCGACTCGACGATGAACCTGCCGCCACGGCGCTTGACCGCTTGGTTGCGAGCGCCCAGCGACATCTCGACCGCGCGCACCAGGGACTGGTCGCCTCCGATTCGGGCCTGCGACACGCCGCGCTGGGCGGCGGCCGGGGCTCCCGCGCCCGCACCCGGCGTCAGCGGTCCGGCGGGCCGGACCGGCGGCTTGAGTTTGCCTCGACCCTTCTTCTTGCCCTTTCGGCTCATAAGCTTGGAAGTCTAGGAGAGACAGCGCGACGCGTGTCTGGTCCAACACCCCACGGAGCGGGCTGCACGTGGCAGGATCATGCCGTGCCGGCCACGGAACAGGCAGGCGGTGGGGGAAGCCTGTTCGGGGTCGTGGGGTGCGACTTTGGGGGGTTGTCCGCCTGCCTGTCGTTGGGCGTGGGGACTCAACGGGGTAAAACGTTGGCTACGATATGTTGTGTCCCACGCCTAGTTATAGCCCTGAATGTAGTTGGTGTCAAGGGCCATTAACATCATGGCGACATGAGCCGTCCCCCCATGCCCGTGAGCCACTGCATCAACTGCGGTGCGGAGCTCGCCGCCGAACACCGCCACTGCCCGGGCTGTGGCACGGAGCGATGGACGCCGCCGCAAGAGAACTCGTCTTCGCGCCCTCCGCCCGGAGCCGGCAGCCAGCCGTTCGGCCCGGCGCCGCCGCGACCGGCGGCTCCCCCCCGCCTGCGCTGGCTGCCGTTGCTTTTCGCCGCCGGCGCGGTCTTCTGGTTGATCCAGCTCGTGCAGTTCGCCGCCATCGTCGCCGCCCCCACCGGCCGGGACGAGCTGCGCCAGGCGCTGACCAATGCGGGGATCACGAAGGACGTCTCCACCGTCCTCGCCGTCGAATCGGTGCTGGTCTTTTTGCTTGAAGGCACGGCGGCGGCGCTGCACGCGGCCGCCTACTACGGCTTGAGAAAGTTCCGGGCCTGGGGTTGGATCGCCGCCGTCATCGTCGCCGCGGCATGGTCGCTGGTCCTGGTCGGGGTTCCGATGTTGATCCTGCTGTTGAGGCGCACGACGCGCCAGGCGTACGGAGTCTCCTGAGGGGCGCTCAGACCTCGGTCGTCAGCTCCGCGTACTCCTCTTCGCTGATCAGGTCTTCGAGCTCGCCTGGGTCTTCGATGCGAACCCGCAGCAGCCAGCCGCTGCCATACGGGTCGCTGTTGACGATGTCGGGGTTTTCCAACACCTCGCCGTTGACCTCGACGACCTCGCCGCTGATCGGCGCCTCGATGGGCGAAGACGCCTCGTCGGACTCGACATGGCCCATGCGACGGGCGGCGCGGAGGATGTCGCCGAGATCCGGCAGGTCGAGCGCGGTGATCTCGCCCATCTGGTCCTGAAGGTAGTCGCTGAGGCCCAGCACCGCCTCCGGCCCATCCACCCTCACCCACACGTGAGCCCCGCTGAAACGAAGCTGGGCCATGCGTGAATTGTGAGGCAGCAGGAGGCACGCAGGGCCCTCAAGGATCGCAAGTCACCACGGGTCGCCGGCGTTAGACAGGGCATGCGGTATCTGCTCCTGATCGCGGTAGCGGCGGTACTTGTCTGGCTGGCGAGCCTGCTTTGGCAGATGATCGGGGGAACGACTCTTTTGTGAGCTCGACCTATCGCCCGATCCTGAAGAAGACCACGTCGCCGTCCTTGACCCTGTAGTCGCGCCCCTCCACCCGCAGCTTCCCCGCCGCGCGCAGCGCGTCCATCGAACCCGCCGCCACGAGCTCATCCACCGAGGTCACCTCGGCGCGGATGAAGTGCTTTTCGAAGTCGGTGTGAATCTTGCTGGCGGCGATCGGCGCCGGCGCGTCTTGCTCGCACGGCCACGCTCGCACCTCGGGCTCGCCGGCGGTGAAATAGGTGATGAGTCCACCCGCCTCCCACACCGCTCGCGCGATGCGGCCCAAGCCGGACTCATCGATGCCATAGCCGGCCCGCATCTCGGCCTGTTCGGCGGGATCGAGCTCGCCGAGCTCCGCCTCGAGCCGTGCCGACAGGGTGATCGCCGGCGCGCCCTCCGCCGCCGCCAGCCTGGCCACCTTGGCCGCGGCCTCGCCGCCTCCGGGCAGCAGCTCGTCCGCGGCGTTGGCCACATACACCGAGGGCTTGAGGGTCACCGGAAAGATCCCCAGGAGCAGCGCGCGCTGCTCGGGGTCCACCGGCATCGTCCGCAGCTGCCGGCCGGCGTCCAGGTGCGCCTTGGCGGCGGTGAGGACGTCGTGCTCGCTCTGGGCGTCCTTCTTGCCCACGCGCGCCTCCTTGGCCACGACGTCCAGCCTCTTCTCGACCGAGGCGAGGTCCGCCAGCACCAGGTCGAGCGCCAGCTCCTCCAGCTCGACCGCGGGGTCAGGGTTGGGGCCGAAGCAGCGGGCGACCTTGACCAGCACGTCGGCCTGGCGCGCGAAAGCGACGCGCTGGGCGCGGCTGCCGGGAGGAGTGTCCTCGACCCGCACCTGCGCCGCGGTCGTCTTGGCCGGGCTGACCGCGGCCGTGAGCCGCGCCAGGCGCTCGTCCGGGACATCGACCATGCCCACCCCGTCGGCGCCGCGCCCCGCCGTGAGCGCACCGAAAAGCGTGGTCTTGCCCGCCCCCGCCGGGCCGACGACGGCGACACTGACGGGCAACTATTCGACGTCCAGTTCGAACGTCTTGTGCAGGATGCGGACGCCCTTGTCCACCTGGTCGCGCGCGACCATGCACGTGATGCGGATCTCCGACGTGCTGATCATCTCGATGTTGATGCCCGCGTCGGCGAGCGCCCGGAACATGCGGCCCGCGATCCCCGGCGTGCCGAGCATGCCGGTCCCGACGATGGACAGCTTGGCGATCCCCGCCGCGGATGAGACCTTGGTCGCCCCCACCTTGCCGGCCGCCGCCCTCACCAGTTTCTCGGCGGCCTTCAAATCGGATTCGGCGACCGAGAAGGTGAGGTCGGTGTGCCCGGAGCGGCCGATGTTCTGGACGATGACGTCGACCGAGATTCCGGCCGCGCCTAAAGGCTCGAAGATCGCGGCCGCCACGCCGGGGCGGTCGGCCACACCGATGACAGTGATCTTGGCGACGTTGGTTTCCTGCGCGATGCCGCGCACTCGCTGTCTTTCTTCCATGGGGACGTGGTCGACGATCATGGTACCGACGCCGGCGCGAAAGCTGGATCGGACGTGGATCGGCACGCCGTAAAGCGCACCGATCTCGACGGCGCGCGGGTGCATGACGCGCGCCCCGACCGCCGCCAGCTCAAGCATCTCGTCGTACTGGATGTGGCTGAGCTTGCGCGCTGAGCGAACCACTCGCGGATCCGCCGTGAAGATCCCATCAACATCGGTGTAGATCTCGCAGGTCTCAGCCTTGAGCGCCGCCGCGAGCGCGACCGCGG
The DNA here is from genome assembly GCA_004299235.1 of bacterium. Classification (NCBI taxonomy): domain Bacteria; species bacterium. The sequence continues at coordinate 73,758 of SCQL01000001.1, read as the reverse complement.
TGGTGTCGGATCCGCCACGCCCCAGAGTCGTCACCTCCAGGTCCTCAGTGGCCCCCTGGAAGCCGGCCACGACCGCCACCTTGCCCTCACGAAGCGTCTTGAGGATGCGGTCCGGCTTGATGTCGCGGATGCGGGCTCTCGAGTGATGCGCGCTCGTGCGGACCCCCGCCTGCATCCCTGAGAGCGAGACCGCGGGCACACCCATGCCCTGCAGGCACATCGCGACCAGCGGAGCGGTGATCGTCTCGCCGTTGGCGACGAGCATGTCGAGCTCGCGTGCCGGCGGCTCGGGGTTGACGCTCTGGGCGAGCGCGATGAGCCGGTCGGTGGTGTGGCCCATGGCGGAGACCACGACAACGACCTTGTGTCCTGCCTTCACGCTGGCCGCGATGCGGCGGCTGACCCGCCGGATGCGAGCCGCCGTGCCGACCGAGGTCCCGCCGTATTTCTGGACGATCACAGGGTTCTGAACATGCCCCTGTCGGTGATGCGGGTGACCATCGAACGTCCATGCTGCGGATGCGAGGCCGCCATCGCCACGGCGATGCGCGACGCTTGCGAAGGGGCACAGAAGGCGAACACGCTGGGGCCCGCTCCGCAGATCGCGGCGCCGTAGGCGCCCGCCGCTTCCGCGACCCGGATCACCTCCTCGGTCCATGGATAGAGGTGCAGTCGGTGGGGCTGATGCAGGCGGTCGCGCATCGCCTCGCCCAGCAGCGAGGGCCGCTTGGACATGATCGCGCGGACCAAAAGAGCGGTGCGCGCGGCGTTGAAGGAAGCCGTGCCCATCGACACCGAGTCCGGCAGCACCGAGCGAGCCTTCTCCGTCGGCAATGGGGCATGGGCGACGAACAGCGCCAGGCCCCAGCCCGGGTTGGGCAGCTTCTCATCGACGTGATCGGAGACGATTCGGATGCCGCCGGCGGCGGCCGCGGCCACGTTGTCCAGGTGACCCTCGTCGGCGCCCGCGTCGATGACGTGGCTCTTCACGTCCCATGGGCTGCTGAGCGCCGACGCCGCCAGCCTTGCGGCGGCGCTGCTGCCGAGGCCCACACCCAATGGGATCTCGCTGCGCACCCGTCCGCGCATCGGCAGCCGGGTGAAGGGGTTTTCGTGAGCGGCGAGGTATTCCTCGCCCTCGCCCTCGAAGTCCCATGAAGGTTTTTCGGCCGCCTCGGCTTCGACCTCGAGCCAGAGGTCGACGGCCATCGCCATGCAATCAAAGCCGGGGCCGATGTTCGCGATGGACGCCGGGACGCGAACGCGCATCTAGTGCGCCACTCCAGGTCGGACCGTACAGCGCCGCCAGGTCCTCACAGCTTCAAGACCTTAGCGAGTGTGCGCGCGTCGCCGTCGAGCTCGATGGGCGGTTCGACATTCTTCAGCGCCGCATCGGGATCTTTGAGCCCCGAACCGGTGAGCACCACGACGGTGGTCGCGTCCTTTTCGATCTTGCGCTCGCGGACCAGCCGGAACAGCAGGGCGAGCGGGGCCACCGAGGCCGGCTCCGCGAAGAGGCCCTCGCTGTTCGCGAGCCGGATCTGGGCGGCAAGGATCTCGGTATCGGAGACGGCGGCGATCATGCCGCCGGACTCGTCACGGGCGGTGGTCGCGCCCTCCCAAGAAGCCGGGTTGCCGATGCGGATGGCCGAGGCGACGGTCTTCGGATTGGCGACCGGGTGACCGCTCACGATCGGCGACGCGCCCTCGGCCTGAGCTCCGACCATGCGCGGGAGGCGTGTGGCGCGGCCGGCCGCGTGATACTCGCGGAACCCTTTCCAGTACGCGGTGATGTTGCCCGCGTTGCCGACGGGCAGGACCAGGTAGTCCGGGGCGTCGCCGAGCGCGTCGACGATCTCGTAAGCCGCCGTCTTCTGGCCCTGGATCCGGTGGGGGTTGACCGAGTTCATCAGGGCGACCGGGTAGTGGCTCGCCAGCTCGCGGACCGTATCCAGCGCCCTGTCAAAGTTGCCCTTCAGCGCCACGACCTTGGCGCCGTACATGAGCGCTTGCGAGAGCTTGTTGAGCGCGATCTCGCCCGAGGGGACGACCACGATCGCTCGGAGGCCGGTGCGCGCGGCGTAGGCGGCCATCGAGGCCGATGTGTTGCCGGTCGACGCGCACACGAGCACCCTGCTCCCGGCCTCCAGCGCCTTCGCCACCGCCACGACCATGCCACGGTCCTTGAAGGAGCCGGTCGGGTTGAGGCCCTCGTACTTGAAATAGAGGTGCTTCAGTCCGAGCGCCCGGGCGATGTTGCGGCTCGGCACCAGCGGCGTCGACCCTTCATTGAGATCGACCTCCGGAGTGGAGGGGCCGACCGGCAGGTGCTCGCGATAGCGGGCAATGACGCCCAACGGCTTGCCTAGAAGACCCGGATGAAGGAGGACACGGCGCGCACCGGGCCCAGCTTTGCCATCCGCTCCCGGGCGCGCTGCAGGCTGGCGTCAGGCGACGGATGGGTGGTGACCACCAGCTCGACCGTCCGATCCTGTGACCACGCGTCCTTCTGTATGAAGCTCGAGATGCTGACGCCCTCCTCCGCGAACACCTGGCCGATCGCCGCCAGCACCCCGGTGCGATCGTCGACGCGGATCCGGTAGTACGCGCGCGTCATCACCTCGCCCATCGGGATGACGCCGATGCGGTCGTCGAAGCTGAACGACGGCCGGCTCTGCACACCTCGCCTGATCGACCGGGCCAGGTCGATGAGGTCGCCGACCACGGCCGATGCGGTCGGCCGGCCGCCGGCACCCTGGCCGGCGAGCAGCACCTGGCCCACCAGGTCGCCCTCGACGAAAACGGCATTCTCGGCGCCCTCGACCCGGGCCAGGGGATGGTCGAGCGGGATCATCGCCGGATGCACGCGAGCCTCGACCCGGCCGGGGTGCCGCTGGGTGTGCGCGATCAGCTTGATGGCGTAGCCCAGCTCGCGCGCGTACCGGAAGTCGACCGGCTCGATGCCCTCGATGCCCTCACGGAAGATCTCGTCCGGCCGCACCTTGATCTCGTACGCGATCGATCCGAGGATGGCCAGCTTGTAGGCGGCGTCATAACCGCCGACGTCGTCGGTGGGATCGGCCTCCGCATACCCCGCCGCCTGGGCTTCGCTGACGGCTTGGGCGAGCGACAGGCCCGCGGCCGCCATGCGCCCGAGCACGTAGTTGGTGGTTCCGTTGATGACCGCCGACACCCGCTCGATTCGATTCGCCTGCAGGTCGGTGCGGAATGTGCTGATGAGCGGAACGCCGCCCCCGACCGCGGCCTCGAAGTAGACATCGACGTTTTTCTCCGCCGCCAGGTCGAGCAGCTCCGGCCCGTGCTTGGCCATGACCACCTTGTTCGCGGTGACCACGTGCTTGCCCGCGCGGATGGCGCGCTCCAGGTATCCGTGCATCGGCTCGTCCCCACCCGCCACCTCGACCAGGACGTCGATCGCCGGGTCCTCGAGCAGGGCGCCCGGGTCGGTGGTCAGCAACTCGGGGGAGATTTCGACCGAACGCCGTTTCTTGAGGTCGCGAACCAGGACGCGCCGCAAGCAAAGCTCGACGCCCGCGCGGCGCGACAGCTGCGGCCCCCACGTGAGCAGCCGCTCGGCCACCTGCGAGCCGACGGTGCCGAGTCCGATGAGCCCCACGTTCAGGGGACGCTGAGTCATGGGCGCTATTCTCCCTGCCATGGCATTGATCCTGCGCGAAGCCGACGTCCAGGAGCTCATCGACATGGACGGCGTCATCGCCGCGGTCCGGGCCGCGATGACCGAGCTGGGCGAGGGCGCCGCTCAGAACGAGCCTCGCCGGCGGGCGTCCGCGCCCGGCGGTTGGCTCAACGTCATGTTCGCCTCCTACCCCGGTGCGGGCTGCACCGGGCTCAAGGCCTACTCCGTCGCTGACGGCCGGGTGCGGTTCCTGGTCGTGCTGTTCGGCCTGGACGGCTCCCTGCAGGCTCTGATCGAAGCCGACTTCCTGGGCGCCTACCGCACCGGCGCCGCGACGGCCGTCGCGGTGAACGCGCTGGCGCCTCCCGGCCCCGCGACTGTGGCCCTGATCGGCACCGGCTGGCAGGCGTCCACCCAGGCGCTGGCGGTTTCACGCGTGCTCGAGATCCAAGAGCTTCGCGTCTTCAGCCGCGACCAGGAGCGCCGGGCCCGGTTCGCCCGCGACCAGGCCGACCAGCTCGGGGTGCCGGCGATCGCGGCGGCCAGCGCCGAGCTCGCGGTTCGCGGCGCCGACGTGGTCATCACGATGACCACGAGCCCCCGCCCGGTCATCGAGGACGAGTGGGTCGAGCCGCATGCGGTGGTCGTCGGCGCCGGCTCGAACTTCCGCCACCGGGCCGAAATCCCGGCCGGCCTGGTCGCCAGGGCGCAAACGGTGGTGGTCGATCAGCTGGCCGCGGCCCAACTCGAGAGCGGGGACCTGATCCAGGCCCGCGAGGCGGGCCGGTTCGAGTGGGACCGGGCCGTTGAGCTGGGGGCGGTGCTCGCGGGCCAATGGACGCCTCCGGGCGAGCGGGGCATAACGCTGTTCGAGTCGCACGGCCTGGCGCTGTGGGACCTGGCGGCCGCTTCGGTCGTGCTCGCGGCCGCCAGGGAGCGGCGCGTGGGCGAAGAGGTGAGCCTGTTCTAGTGGTGGAGGTTGGCGGGCACGGGCTGCGGACCCAGTGCCCCGAGCTGCAGAGCCGAGCCGACCAGGAAGGCGGTGACCAGGATCAGCACGAGGGCGGCGCTGGCCGCGGTGTACACCAGCCATGGCGGCGGACCGGCGCTCGCGAGGCGGATCAGGACGTCGGACCAGTCCGGACCTCGCCGTGGCGTCCATGAATCCACTGCCGTCCGGATCATCCGGCCGAGGTCTTCTTCGGAGGGCGCGCTCGACCCTCCCCGTGTGGTCTTATCTTCCACGTAGGGCACCTTCACTTCTCGAACGCCCAGGGTCCCGATCTTGATCGCTCCCGATGGTTTTTCGCATGATCGCCACCGCCTTGGCGATTCGGGACGCCACCGTTCCCGCCGGCACTCCCAACACCGACGCGATCTCCTCGCGGGTCATGCCTTCGTAGTAGTGGAGGACCACCGCCGCCCGCAGCTTGGGGCTCAGGGCCGCCATCGCCTTCTCGACCACATCCCGGGCTTCGGCCCGATCGTAGTCGCGCCGGTCGGGCGCCACGTACAGGCGCGCGGGCAAAAAGCGCGCGAGCTTTTGCCGGCGCAGATGGGAGATCGCGAGATTGATTCCGATCCGTCGCAGCCAGGCCCCCGGCGGCGCGGTGGGCGTGTATCGGTGGCGGGCTCGGTAAGCCCGGACGAAGGTCTCCTGGGTCAGGTCCTCAGCGGCGGCTGAATCCAGGACGACGGCACGGATCGAGCGGAAGACCGAGAGATATTCCTGGTCGTAGAGCTGCCGGAACTGAGTCGCCGGGTCGAGCTCCCTGCTCTCGGACACGCGACAAGTTTGAGCGCTCGATATGAGGTGTGCCGGGCGGCCGGCTGATCGAGCCGCAGGTCAGAGCGCCGCCTCTTTCGCGAGGCGGCGGCTGCGCCAGCTTCGGACCAGCGCGCCCGTGACCGCCACCAGCCCGCCACCGACGAAGATGAAGGTACCCACCACGTTGACCTGGGGCGGTACGCCGTACCGGGTCGCGCCGTAGACCCAGAGCGGAAACGTCAGGGTGTTGCCGGAAACAAAGCTGGTGATCACGTAGTCGTCCATGCAGAGGGCGAAGGCCAGAAGCGCCGCCGCCAGAACGCCCGGAAAGATGACGGGCAGCGTCACCAGTAAGAAGGTCCACAGCGGAGAGGCGCCGAGGTCCTGGGCGGCCTCCTCGAGCGACGGGTCGAAGCCCGCCAGCCGCGCCCGCACCGTGATGGCCACGAACGGGATCGAGAACATGACCTGGGCCAGCACGATGGTGGGTAGCCCGAGCGGCATGCTGGCGGAGATGAACAGCGTCAGCATGGCGGAGCCGATCACGACCTCGGAGGCGGCGATGTTGAGCACCATCACGGCGTCGAGAATCGTCCGGCCGCGATAGTGGTAGCGGTGACCCGCAAGGGCGATCATCGTCCCGAGGACGGTCGAGATCACCATGCCCAGGGTGGCCGTGATGAGCGAGACGACCAGCGCCGAGGTCATGGTGGGGATCGAGAAGGGATTTGCGTACCAGCGGAGCGTGAAGCCCGACCACACGATGTTGAGCCGGCCGTGGGTGTTGTTGAACCCGTAGAGCACCATGACGATGATGGGCGCGAACAGCCACAGCATCACCAGGTGGGTGTAGGCGGGCAGGAGCAGCGAGCCCAGCCGGAACCGGCGCCGTGCGCGCACGCCGGCCGCCGGGCGGCGCGCCGGGTCGCGCGGGAGGGCCTGGGCGGGCATCGGCCCGATCGCCCCGCGCACCTCCTCAACCACCCATGATCTCCTCGGTCCCGAAGAGGCGCTGATAGACCAGCAACATCGCCAGCAGGCCGAGCATCAGGATGAAGGCGAGGGAGGCCGCCAGCGGATAGTTGGTGTTGACCTCGAACTGCTGCTCGATCACGCGCCCGACCATGGTCGTGCCCACGCCCCCCAGGATGTCCTGGTTCACGTAGTCAGCCACCGCCGGGATGCCCGTCAGCAGCACGCCGGCGAAGACGCCGGGGATGGACAGGGGAAGGATCACCCGCCGGAAAACCTGGTAGCGGTTGGCGTACAGGTCCCCCGCGGCCTCGACCAGCCGGCGGTCGACCTTCTCCAGCGAGGCGTAGATGGGCAGCAGCATGTAGGGGAAGAACGTGTAGGCGAGGCCGCCGGTCACCGCCACCGGGGTGGCGAGGACGCGAACGTCCTCGGGCAGCAGGTGGATCGCCTTGAGCGGTGCGAGGAGCGGGCCGTTGTCGCTGAGCAGGGTTTCCCAGGCCAGGGTGCGAATCACGAAGGAGACGAAGAAGGGGAGCAGGACCGCCAGCAGATAGGCGGACTTGCGGGGTCCGGCGTGGAAGGCGATCCAGTAGGCCGCGGGATAGGCGACGACCAGCGCCACGATCGTCGCCGACCCTCCGTACTCGAGCGCGTGGACGTACTGCTCCGAGTAGATCTGCAGCCCCAGCGGGTAGTTGGCGAAGTTCCAGCTGAATACGAAACCGGTGATGAAGTCCCCCGACTGCAGCGAGGTGATGGCGAGGGTGACGATCGGCAGGACGAAGAGGAGCAAAAGCCAGGCCCCGCCCGGGAGGACGAGCAGGTATGGCGCCAGCGCCCGCCCCCAGCGGAGGCGGAGCGCCGGCCGCCCCATTACGTTCTCCTTGACCGCCACCCCGAGCTGAGCTGCCGGCGCTAGGTGAGGATGACGGCGCCGAAGATGTCGTTCCACTGACCCGCCTCGCTCGGCGTGAGCTCCCGGTAGTAGTAGCTGTGCGCGTACTCGCTCTGGGACGGGAAGACGAGCGGGCTGCCGGCCGTCGCCTGGAGCGACTGCTTGGCGGCGGGATCGGTGGTCTGCGCGACGTCCTTGTCGATCGCGTCCTTGGCTGAAGGGACCGGCGTCACGTAGTCGATGCTCTCGGCCAGCATCGCGGCGATCGCGGGCTGGTAGACGTAGTTCATGTAGGTGATGGCGTCGAGCGGGTGGGCGGCTCCGACCGGGATGCACATGTTGTCCGTCCAGATGACCCCGCCCTCCACCGGGATGACGAACTTGAGGTCGTCGTTGCCCGCGGACAGGTTGGCCTGGAAGATGTCTCCCGACCACGCCATGCTGATCCAGGTGTCTCCCGCGCTGAGCGCCTTGATGTAGGTCTGGTCGTAGTACTTGCGCACGATGCCGTCGTCGCGCTGCTTCTTGAGCTTGTCGGCCGCTTTCTGCCAGTCCTTGGGGGTCGACTTCTGCGGGTTGATGCCCATCCCGATCAGAGTCAGGTTGCCGGTGTCCTGGTTGCCGTCCATCATGCCGACCTTGCCCGCGAACTTGGGGTCGAAGAGGTCTTCGAAGCTGGTGATCTCGCGACCGGTCAGGCTCGGGTTGTAGGCGATGCCCGTGAACCCGGACTGCCAGGGGATGGTGAACCGGTTGCCGGGGTCGTAGGAGCGATCCTTCAACCGAGGCGCGGCGTTCTGGAAGAAGTTGGGGAGCTTGGCGGGGTCGAGCTCCACCAGCCAGTGCTTCAGCTGCAGGTTGGTCATCTGGATGCCGTTGGTGATGACCATCAGGTCGTAGCCGGTCGCCTGGCCCAGCTTCAGCTCGGGCGCGATCTTGGCGAAGAAGGTGGGGTCGTCCTGGATCGGCTCCGAGTAGTTGACCTTGATCCCGGTGTCCTTGGTGAACTGGTCGAGCGACGGGTGGGTCGTCGCGCCGCTGGCGTCCTGGGTGCTGTCGATGTAGAGCGGCCAGTTCGCGAAGTCGAGCTGACCGGTCTTGGTTGCCTTGTCCCACACCCAGTTGACGCGGGAGGGCGCGGTGCTGCCGCCGACGCCGCAGGCGGCCAGGAAGGTCCCCAGGCCGAGGGCGCCCGCCCCCTTGAGGGCGTCTCGCCGCGTGATGCGGCTCGCGGTGAGCCCGCGGAGAAACGACGGCTCGACGTACCGGGGAAGATCGCGCTCGCGGGTCATGATTCCTCTCCTTGAATGTGGTGTTCGTGGCTCGGTTGAGACCGCTCGTCGCGGTCCGCCGGGATGACGAATGTGTGCTCCGGCCGCCAGGCCAGCCGTACGGCCTCCCCGGGCCGGGCGACCGCCCCGCCGCCCGAGTTGCGGTCGAAGGCCGACAGGGCCTGACCCCCCGAGGCCTCGAAGAAGTACTGGTAGCTGACGCCGACGAAGACCGCGCTCCGCAGGGTGCCGGCCAGCGTGTTCAAGGGCTCGGCGAGGGCGGCGCCGGCGGGATGGATCTCGATCTTCTCCGGACGCACCCCCAGGTGCAGCCTCTCCCCCGGCTCGCGGGCCGGATCGGCGGGGACTCGCACCATCACGCCTCCGGTCAGCTCGACCAGGCCCCAACCTTCATGGCCGCGCAAGTAGGTCCCCTCGAGCAGGTTGGAGACGCCCAGGAACTCCGCCACGAAAACCGTCGCCGGACGCTCGTAGACCTCCTCCGGCGGGCCGAGCTGTTCGATCCGGCCCTGGCTCATGACCGCGATCCGGTCGGAGATCGTCATCGCTTCCTCCTGGTCGTGGGTGACGAAGACGAAGGTGATGCCGACCTCTTTCTGGATCCTCTTCAGCTCCAGCTGCATCTGGCGGCGGAGCCGGAGGTCGAGGGCCCCCAGGGGCTCGTCGAGGAGGAGCACCTGCGGCCGGTTGACCAGGGCCCGAGCCAGCGCCACCCGCTGCTGCTGGCCGCCTGACATCTGGGCCGGCCGGCGCCGGCGATACGCGCCGAGGCCGACAAGGTCGAGCGCCTCGACGACCCGGCGGTCGACCTCGTTCTTGGCGACGTGACGCCGCCGGAGTCCGAACGCCACGTTGTCGAAGACGTTGAGGTGCGGGAACAGACCATAGGACTGGAAGACCGTGTTGACGTCACGCCGGTAGGCGGGCAGCCCGGTGACGTCCTGGCCGTCGAGCCTGACCACGCCCTCGTTGGGAGCTTCGAACCCGCCGATCAGGCGCAGGGTGGTGGTCTTGCCGCAGCCGGAGGGCCCGAGCAGGCTGAAGAACTCGCCTCGCCGGATCTCGAGGTCCAGGTGGTCGACCGCGGTCGCGGCGCCGAAGCGCTTGACGACCCGTTCGAGGACCACGACCGGGTCGCCGGGCGCCTCCCGCGCGTCTACCCGGCGAGCTCCAAGAGCTGCCGCCTCGCCCGTCGAGGCGCCGTTCGCCTCCCCAGCGGAAGGCGGCTCGGGAACGAGGTCCGCCAGCGCCAGCCGGCGCCTCACAGGCCCATCTTCACCTCTGACTCGCCGCGCACTTGGTCCAGGACCGAGGTCAACTCGCCGAACTCGCCGCGGCCGGCGATGAGCGGCGGAGATGCTCAACGGGTGCCATAGGTGTAGGTCTCCTTCAGTACCCGGAGGTAGGTGAACGTCTCGGTGCGAGCGACGCCGGGAACCACACGGATCTTTTGGGTGAGGAGCCGAAGCAGGTGGTCGTGGTCCTCGCAAACGAGCTCGACCAAAAGGTCGAACGTGCCCACGGTGAGGACGACGTAATCGACTTCCGGCACCGCAGCCAGCGCGCCGGCCGCGGCCATCAGGTCGCCTTCGATCCTGATCCCGACCATGGCCATGAGGCGAAAGCCCAGGCGAAGAGGGTCGGTCACGGCCACGATCTGCATGACGCCGGCGTCGATCAGGTTGCGGACCCTCTGCCGCACCGCCGCCTCCGACAGTCCGACCGCGGCCGCGATCGCGGTGTATGGCCGGCGACCGTCCTCCTGGAGCTGCTCGATGATGATCTTGTCGGCGGCGTCAATCGACGACGCCGCATGGCCCACCATCGTCGGGTCCGCGGTCCTGACCGCCCGTCTCCCCATACCGAGCTCTCCTCAATCCCCTTGCCCCGCCGAGACTCCGTCGCGCCGCTGGAGCGCCAGCCGATGCTAGTGGGCAAAGGCACGCTTGTCAACGAATTTCGCTGATAGGGGCCTGTTAGGCTGCGTTTACCGCCGTGACCACGGCCTAAAACGACGATTCGCCGTCGAAAGACTCAGTGTCTGCTCAGACGCTCGGCGAGGGAGCGGCCGGTCGGCGGCCGGTCGCTGCGCTCCGCCCGGCCGTCGACCCGGGCGAGCCCGGTCTGGACGATGCGAGCCCCGAGCCAGCGGATCGGTTCGGGCTCCCAGGTCGGCGAGCGATGGCCGACCAGCGGCAGCTCGGTCAGCTCGGTACGGCGCCCCGTGATGAGGTCGGCGAGCACGCGCCCAGCCAGGTTCGAGGTGGCCACGCCATGCCCCGTGTACCCGCCGGCGATGGCGACGCCCTGCCCGCGGTCGTAGCTGAAGCTTGGGATCCAGTCCCGCGGCATGCCGAGGACGCCGCCCCAGGCGTGGCTGAAGGGCACCGAGGCCAGGCTCGGGAACCAGTCCGCGAACATCGAGCGCAGCATCGCGTGGGTGGGCGCGTGCCGCTCGGTCTGCGGTTTGATCGCCGAGCCGAAGTTATAGGGCGCGCCGCGACCGCCGAAAAGGATCCGCCCGTCTTGGGTCCGCGACAGGTAGTCGATGGTCAGGCGCATGGAGGCCAGGCAGAGCCGGCGCCGCCACCCGATTTCCGCCAGCTGGGAGTCGCTGACCGGTTCGGTCATGACGATCAGCGAGTAGATCGGGAGGAGACGCCGGTGCAGCGGCGGGAGCTCGGTCAGGTAGGCCTCTCCCGCGAGCACGACCACGTCGGCGCTGACGGTGCCCCGGTCGGTGACCAAGCTCGGCCGGGCGCCGGTCGTGTAGCGGGTGACAGCCGTCTTCTCATGGATGATGCCGCCTCTGCGCTCGACCGCCTCGGCGAGCCCGCGCACGAGCTTGCCCGGGTGGACCACGGCGCCGTCGGCGGAGTAAAGGCCGGCCTCGGCGCGGTCGACGGCGACGCGCTCCGCGCAGGCTGCTTGGTCAAGGAGCTGGTAGCGATCGCCGAACCCCGCCTCGGCGTATTCGCGGTACGCCGCCTCCACGGCCGGGACCTGGTGGCGACCGCGGGCCAGCATCAGCACTCCCGCCTTGTCGAAATCGGCGTCGATGCCCTCCTCCGCCGCCGCCCTACCAACCTCGTCGACGGCGCCGTACATCGCCTGCTGCACGGCTCGCGCCCCAGCGGCGCCGAAGCGTCTTGTGAGCAGCGTCAGGCTGGCGTTGAGGTCGGCCGTGCACCAGCCGCCGTTGCGGCCGGAGGCGCCGAAGCCCGCGATCTCGCGTTCGAGGATCACGACCTTGAGCCCCGGCTCGCGGCGGAGGAGCTCGATCGCCGTCCACAGGCCCGTGAAGCCCGCGCCGAGGATGGCGACGTCGGCCCGGATCGAACCGTCGAGCGGCGGGCGCGGTGCGAGTGGGCCCGCCGAGGACAACCAGTAGCTGACGTCCTGGTAGCGGCGCGGCGAGTCGCTCACGCGCGAAGTTTGAGCCAGCGCCATCGGCCCGCGCTCGGATCAGTTAGTGGGCCATAGTTTCCGCAACGCGCACGACGACGACCTCACGGTCCAGGGCAATTCGATCAGGCTGGCGGATCAGGAGCGCCTCAGCGTCGACGCGTGAAATAAGACTTCTGGCGATTGGACAGCTATCCCGCGCCGCGGCAATATCGATAGCCGGTGACCGCTGGCACTCACGCTCACAAATGCACCGGCAGTCGCAGTCAGCTCGAGGACCCGGTGGTCCTCGGCGGCCTCGTACTCGCCAGCTCGCACTCAGGCTCGACAACCCCGTCCGGCCGGGGTTGTGACTTCGCGCAGAACGCGCCGTACGCGGCTATCTCGTCCTTGGAGACACCGATGTCGGGGACGTCGGCGGCCGAAACAGTCGCCTCCATACGCCTCTTCACTCGCCAAAGTGTGAGCACGACTACGGTTCTTCTTGGCAACAGCCCTACTTAGCTCAGGGAGCTGCTAGCCCGAACCGCTTAAGCCGCCGACTGTGCTCTTAGAGGCAGTTTGAGTTACTGATTTCATTGGACGCCTTGACGATGCTATCGGACCCCTGACCAATCAGCGCGGCGCCAGCGCTGATCCCGCTAGGGTCCGAAGCGTCGATTCCGTTAATCCCTTGTTGCGCTCCCTGCTTCTCAAGCTCAAGCCCCACGCGAAGGTCGCGGTCTGCCTGCTGCAGGCATGCAGGGACCTGCGCTTTGTCGAGCACGGATTCGTAGTTGTTGATCGCGACAATCACATTCTCGAGGGCGCTTCTACAGGCGACGGGGTCGGCGGAGCCACACTGGGTCCCAATGTTGTTATATGCCTCGACAAGTGGTCCGGTGTTGCGGGCAGCGGCCGCATAGGTGAGTACTAGCTGGTGTTGATCGTCACCAGTCGGCGTCGGCGATGGCGTGGCCGCTTCTTGAACGGCCGGTGTCTCCCCGGGCTGGGCGCTCGTGTTCGCCGTCTCCTGGGTGCTTGGGTGTGTTGAGCCGCTAATGGCAAAGACGATGCACCAGAGAACAACCCAGCCAATTACGGTTGCCCATTTGATTCTGGGCGCCCATGCGCGACGCCAAATCCAAACCAGCCCGGTAATTGGTAGGAGAAAAATAAACCCGACAACGACAAGCCAACGCGGCCAATATGATTTCGAAGGACTGGCCGCTGCCTGAGCCGGTTGGACCGGCAGTGGCACTGAAGCACTCATCGGATCGGGCGCGGGGGGCACGGCGGCTGAAGCCGAAGGCGGCGGAGGGGGTAAAGGAGCCTGGCTCGCCGAGACCCACTGTGTTCCGGTCCACCACCATTGCCCGTCACCCGAAAACTGCGGTGCTCTACCCTCGATCGCTTCTGTCAAGGTCCCCTCCCAACGGCACCACGGACTGCAAAAAAATTAGCGGGAGTATACGGGTGCAGATGCTGCTTAGCAGCGCTGTTATGCATATACACAGCTAATTAGCTGTGTGCAGGCTTCACCGGCCGGGGTGTGAGGCTAGATGCATTCCTGCCCGGCCTCAACCGCCAATTCGAGGCAGAGCTGCTGACATGCCGGACAGGTATTCCCCGGCGTCGAGAAATGCTGTCCGAATGGACGCTGGCTTGACTCGGTCACAGCCCGTCCGGGGAATGCTGCAATTGGTTTCGAACGTAGGGATTGAATCGTCAGACGTCGTAGGGAATCACTGACAATCGCAAATCCGAGGACGCCGATTAGGGCCAGGTTTTCGCCGACCCGGTCGCGCCTATCGCCATCGTCGCCGCCTCCTCCAGGGCGCCATCGTCCGCCTTCCCGACGCGGTTGACTGACCGTCTCGGCCTCCAGCGGCTCTTGGTGGGCACGCATGCATCCATAGCCTCCTCGCCGGGAGCACGCCTCGAGTTTCGATCAGCGGCTCGTAGCCTCCCGCGCCATTTACCACCACAGACTCGGCCTGCGCTTCGAGAGATGACAACGTGCCGATTCCCACGCTCGACCTGGCGGGCGCGAGAATCGGCGACCGGAGCCAGCTTGGCCATGGCATGGACCGTTCGTACCGAACATCGAACAGATGGTGGGCGACCCGGGACTCGAACCCGGATGAGTTGCCTCACACGCCCCTCAAACGTGCGCGTCTACCAGTTCCGCCAGCCGCCCGGCTGCAGCCGGTTGATTCTACCGAAGGAAGGGCGAAGCAGTGCCGGCGATGGTACCCGCTGCAAGACTCGAACTCGCAACCTCCTGATCCGAAGTCAGGCGCTCTATCCATTGAGCTAAGCGGGCGCAACGTCATCGTATTCATTCGGAGGGCGCCACGGGCCGGGCCAGCGCGGCCGTCACCAGGGCGAAAGGATCCAGCGCCTGCCGGCGATCCCCCGGAGTGACCCGGGGGGGACCTCAGTCCGAGCTAGCCCACGGCATAGCGCTGGTGGTTCAGTCCCCAGGCGGCGTAGCGCATCAAGCCGACCGCGCGGTAGCGGCGACGCCGCGGCACCGTGGTCCCCGCCTCGATCGCCTCGCGCAGGGCAGCCGGGGTCTTGCCGGGAAACTCGGTGAAGGCCCTGCCGACGGCGTCCACTATGTGGGCGTCCGAGCACCCGAGCTCCGCGGCCCCGAGTCCGAGACTCAACCGGTGCGCCAACTGGTTGAACACGTAGAAGCCGGGCGTAGCGTTCTCGACCTCGATCGCATCGAAATCGAGCTCGGCGGCCAGCCATCCGACGCCGTGGACCGGACCGCCGCGGACCTGCCGCTGCGTGCGCCAGAAAGGATGGGCGGCGATCGCCAGTCCGCCCTGATCGTGGATCGCGTGGACGGTCGCAGCCGCCGACATGCCCGGACGGATGCGGCGTTCGAGGAAGAGCGCAACGATGTGCCCGTCGCGGCTCGAGACCTCCTCGCCGATGATGACGTGGAGCCTGGCCCGTGCCGCCGCATGCTCACGAGCCCGCAGCGCGCCCTCGATCGTGTCGTGGTCGGTGACCGCGATCACGTCCAGCGCCGCACGCCGCGCCGCATGATCGACGAGCTCTTCGGGCGTCGGCCAGCCGTCGCTGGCGGTGGTGTGCATGTGGAGGTCGGCGCGACCCCAGGAAACCATAGGTGTGCATGCTACCCCCGGCAGGCTTACCATCGAACTTTCTGGTCCGTTCTCTACTCGATTAAGAAGCTGGAGGTGTCGGCCGTGGAAGGCTTGATGCAGGACTACGAGCTCTCTCTTCAGCACGTGCTATGGCGCGTGGAGCGTCTGCACCAGAAGAAAGAGATCGTGACCAAGCGCGCGGAGGGGGTGCACCGGACCACCAACGGGGAGATGGTGCGGCGCATCAACCGTCTCGCCGGAGCGCTCAAGCGGCTCGGCATCAAGCCTGGCGATCGGGTGGCGACACTGGCCTTCAACAACTACCGGCACCTCGAGCTGTATTACGCCGTCCCGTGCATGGGCGCCGTCCTGCACACGCTCAACCTCCGGCTCTTCCCGCAGCACCTCGAATTCGTCATCAATGACGCGGAGGACAAGGTCTTATTCATCGATCAACCCCTGATCCCCATCCTCAAGCCGCTGGCGGGGAAGATCCCGAGCATCAAGCAGATCGTGCTCATGAGCGATGGCAGCCCTCTTGCGAGCGACCACGGCCTGGGCGAGATGCTCGATTACGACACCCTGCTCAACGCCGAGAGCGACGACTATCCCTGGCCCAAGCTCTCGGAGCGCATGGCGGCGGCCATGTGCTACACGTCCGGCACCACCGGCAATCCGAAGGGCACCGTCTATTCACACCGCTCCCAGTTCATCCACACCATGGGCGTGCTCCAGGCCGACAACCTGGCCCTCACTGAAAAGGACGTGGTCCTCCCCATCGTCCCCATGTTCCACGCCAACAGCTGGGGCCTCCCTTACGCATGCGGCATGGCGGGCAGCAAAGTCCTGTTCCCCGACCGATTCATGGGCGACGCGAAGTCGATCGTCGAGCTCGCCGAGCAGGAGGGCGCGACCATCCTCGCCGGCGTGCCGACGATCTGGATCAACACCGCCGCCTATCTGAAGGAGACGGGCAAGCGCCTGCCCAAGGTCCATACCGTCATCTGCGGCGGCTCGGCGATCCCGCGCGCGCTCATGGAATCGATGGACGCGCTCGGGCTGCGCATGCTGCATGCCTGGGGCATGACCGAGACGTCACCGCTGGGGAGCGTCGCCCGGCCGCGCGCCGGAACCGAGCCGCGGGATGAGCTCAGCATCCGCCTGACCCAGGGCGTGGTCGTGCCGGGAGTCGAGATCCGGATCACCGACCCGGCGTCGGGCCAGGAGCTGCCCTGGGACGGGGTGGCGTTCGGTGAGATCCAGGTGCGGGGTCCGTGGATCGCGCGGGGCTACTACAACGGCTACGACCCGGACAAGCTGACCGAGGACGGCTGGTTCCGGACGGGTGACGTCGCCAGGATCACGCCCGAGGGATACATTCAGATCGTCGACCGCACCAAGGACGTGATCAAGTCCGGTGGCGAGTGGATCTCCTCGGTCGAGCTCGAGAACGCGATCATGGCGCACCCCAAGATCCTGGAGGCGGCGGTGATCGGGCTCGGCCACGCGAAATGGGACGAGCGCCCGGTGGCATATGCCGTGGCGAAGCCAGAATTCAAGGACCAGGTGACGCAGGAGGAGGTGGTCGACTTCCTCAAGGACAAGGTCGCGAAGTGGTGGCTGCCCGACGAGGTGCGGTTCATCGACGAGGTGCCCAAGACGTCCGTGGGCAAGTTCGACAAGAAAGTCCTGCGCGCCAATGCCGTCCCCTTGAAGGAGGGCGCCGCCCCAGCCGTCCATCGGTGATGGGCGCGCCGGCGGGCCTTGAGCCCGTCGCGCCCAGGATGCCTACGCCGGCCGAGGGCGCCGGCACCGTGCGGGGCGCGCGGTTTCGAGCCGGCGGCTGCCGGGGCGCGCAGGGACACGGCGTGGTTTGCGTTACCGGGATCGAATGTCCGATGACGTTTTCGCTACGGTTCAACGTCATCGAGGCGGCAGCCTTGCGGCGCCATGCGGTCGGCAGCGCGATCTCCGGGATCGCCGGCCGGCCGGACCTCCGGGCTGCCTTCCAACTCCCGCTCGGCGGGTCCGCGTAGCGAGCCGCCGCCAAGGCCGATCCCAGGCCTCGCCGCGGGCCGGTTTGCCACGCACCGTGCGGCATACTGACCGCCAACGGTCTGCAGGTTGAGTACCACACAACTCGGGCGATATCCAATCGAGGCCGAGCTCGGCCGCGGAGCTATGGGCGTCGTTTATCGCTCGACGCACCCGCGGCTGGACATCCCGGTCGCGATCAAAGTCCTCGCCGAGCAGTACTCGAGTGACCTGAACTTCCGGCAGCGCTTCCACCGCGAGGCCGCGACGGTCGCCGCACTGAACCATCCGGGCATCGTCCGCGTCTACGACTTCGACGAGGACGGCCCGGTGCTCTTCATCGTCATGGAATGGGTCGAAGGACGGTCGATGCGCTCGTGGCTCGACGAATACGGGCGCTTCAGCGTCGATGTCTCGGTCGACCTGGTGCAGCAGCTGCTGTCCGCGGTCGGCGTCGCGCACGACTACTCGATCGTGCATCGCGATCTGAAGCCCGACAACATACTCATCTCGAACCGGGGCAAGACCAAGATCCTCGACTTCGGCATCTCCAAGCTGGTCGACGACAAGGAAAGCCTCACGGCCACGGGCAGCATGGTCGGCACGCCCGCCTACATGGCTCCCGAGCAGGTCAAGGGCGAGGCCGTAGACGCGACGTCGGACATCTACTCGCTGGGCATGATCCTTTACGAGCTTCTGCATGGGGAACCGCCTTTCACCGGCGCCCTCCCCTCGGTGCTGCACGCGCAGGTGTTCGACCGGCCGCGCGCATCCACGGCCATCCCCTCGCCGATCATGGAGATCATCTGGAAGGCGACCGCCAAAGACCGCGCCCAGCGCTTCCAGACGTGCGAAGAATTCTCGGGCGCCTTCCACTACATGCCGAAGCCGGGAGTTGCGCAGCCGCCGGCGGAGGCGATCTCCAACGAGATCTCGGAGGTCGGCGAGGCCAAGGCCCCGCCGGCTCGGACGGACGGCCAGAAGCCGGCCGGCGTGTGCACGTACAGCGACTGCCAGGAGCGCCGCGGCTGGGCGTGCGCCTACAAGGACCTCACCGGCCGCGAGTGCAAGAGCTGGTGGTGCCGGCACCACATTCAGTTCATCGAACGCACGCCCTTCTGCCCCCGCCACGCCAGCGTCATCCGCGTCCTCGCGCCGACCGCGAACACCATCTTCGAGATCAAGAACAGGCCGGCCGTCGACGACCGCGCTCTGCCCCTGGCGGCCCTGGTGGCCGAGGACCTCGATAAGGACGTGACCGAGCTCGTGCGCCGCCGCTACCAGAACCGCAAGGACGTCACCCTCGCGCGCGACCGCACCGTCCGCCAGACCTGGTCCGGGCGCAATGACGTCGCCTGGGAACGGAGCTGGGCGGCGCTGAAGAGCCAGGGCTACCTGGTGCGCATCTCCGTGCGCGTCACCACCGACGAGCCTGACACGGTGCAGCTGCTGATCGGCAACACGGTCGTGTTCAAAGAAGTGCCCGACTGGATCAGCCGCCGCCGCGAGGGCGAACCGCCCGACCACGCCGACCGGGCGCGCTTCGGCAAGAAGCTGTTCGGCGCCATCCTCGAGCACGTCGACGAACCGCAGCCCGTGCCGTCGACCACGCCCGTCTCCAGCCAGGAGATGGAGCCACCGCCACCGCCGGAGATCAACCGGACGCTCATCGAGGGCATGATCCTTCGGCTCGCCTCGTCGGTCGCGCGAATCACCGGCTTCGAGGTCGCCGAGCAGCTGGCGCTGCCGTTCGCCGCCGTGGAGCCCATGCTCAAATCGCTGACCGGCTCAAACTTCCTCGACGCGCTCGGGCTGGCCCCGGAGCAGGGTCCGTGGCTGGGCCGGCCGCTGCCCGAGCGCATGGCTTATTCGTTGACCAGGCAGGGCCGCGCGCACAGCGACCAGATCGCCGCCGCCAGCACGCGCTACACGGGGCCGGCTCCCGTCTCGCTTCAGGAGTACAGGGCCGTGCTTGCCGAGGCGGCCAAACCCAGCACCCTGGACCTGGTCAAGGTCAGCCGGGCGCTCAGCGGCATCGAGCTTGCACCCGGCGTCTCCGAGGCGGTGCGAGCCGCCGTCAACTCGCGCTCCTCGATCTTCATCTATGGCGCCCCGGGCAACGGCAAGACCACCCTGGCGCGGCGCATTCCCGGCCTGCTCGGCGCGCCGATCGTCATCCCGATGGCGCTCGATATCGGCGGCGGCGAGGTCATGACGATCTTTGACAGCGCCGTGCACCGCCTGGAGCCGCACCAGCCGGTCGACCGGCGCTGGCGGCGCGTGGCACGCCCGCTGGTCCAGGTCGGCGGAGAGTTCCAGCTGGAGATGTTCGATCCGACGTGGGAGGAGGGTAGCCGGACGTATGGCGCCCCGCTGCAGCTCAAAGCCAACGGCGGCGTGCTGCTCATCGACGACCTCGGCCGCCAGCGGGTCTCGCCGAAGCAGATCCTCGACCGGCTCCTGGTGCCGCTCGAGCAGGACACCGACTACATGAACCTCGCTGCCAGCGGGCGCAAGGTCGAGGTGCCGTTCCGGGCACAGCTCGCGCTGTCGACGAACTTGAAGCCGGGCGAGTTGCTCGACGAGGCCTACCTGCGGCGGCTCGCCTACAAGGTGGCGATGCCGGACCCCTCCTGGGAGATGTGGTGCCGGATCTTCGAGCGGGAACGGGAGCGGCTGACCATCCCGCCCGACCCGGGCGCGCTCGAGATGATCTCCGCCCTGTACAGCGGCCGCCCCCGGCGCGGCAACCACCCACGCGACCTGCTCGAGCGATTGGTCGACGTGTCGTCGGCGCGCGGGGTGCCGCCCCAGCTCACCCCGGAGCTGGTCGAAGCCGCGTGGCACACCCTGTTCATCACCAGCTGAGCCGCTCAGGGTCGATCAGAAGCCTCGGTATACTTGCCGTCGCCTGGGGTGCGCCCGACGCGCGCCCGGCCCCGAAAAGCGGCGGTGGCGGAATGGCAGACGCGCTAGTTTCAGGAGCTAGTGTCCGCAAGGACGTGGAGGTTCAACTCCTCTCCGCCGCACCAAACGTGAGCTCTGATCTCAAGCTGAGCTCGCGCATCCCCAAGCGGCCACTGGAAGTCGAGTGGCAGCCTAGGCCTGGCTAAACTGGCCGCGGTGGACGCCGCCTCCTACGACCAGGTGCGCACGCTCTACCGCACCCTCCTCGTGTTCGCCACGGCCGGCGTCATCATCCTCACCATCGGCCTGGTCGAGTTCGTGCACTTCGAACCACCAGGTCAGTCGAGCGGCGCCAGGGCGCGCATCACGGGTGTCTATGAATACGACCCGGCCACCCGTCTGACATACGGGCCGGATCAGAGTGGGTTCGCCCGGACGCAGGATTTCGCCGCCGTGGTCGACTGGTCTTCACTGCCGCCCGGCATCACCGTCGACGCGCGGTGGTACGACACCTTCGGCGACATCGTCGGTCGAGTCGGTCCCAGCACTCCGGACAAGCTCGTGGACCAGACGGTCATCCCGGTCAGCGTGCCTCAGGGGTTCAAGCACAGCCTGCCCGGGCGCTACACCTTCGTCGTCGAGCGCTTCAACGGCGATGTGCCGGTCGAGGTCCTGGCGCGGCGATTCATCCTGGTGGAGCGATAGTGTCCCGCCCGGCCGCACATCGATGAGTAGCACCCTGACGACGCCTCCGGCGGCCAACCCCCACCCCCGGCTGCGCCCCGGCCGGTACGGCATCGCCGCGGGCATCGCCGCGCTCGTCGTGATCGCGCTGATCGCCAGCTCGGTCCTGAATTACGTCTACCTGGACACGATCCCCGGCCGCGCCTCCCTCTACGGCCTGCTCGCCGTCGGGTTGATCGCGCTCGGCACCTACTTCGGTGTGCGGGCCTTCAACCGCGATCGAGCGAGCCGGCGGAAGCATCTCATCCGCGCCGGCGTCCTCCTGGGTCTCGGCGTGCTGCTCTGGTTGCTCCTGATCGATGTCTTCGTCTTCACCCAATCGGCGGGGCCGGAGGTCGCGGCCGCGTGCGCGCTCGCGTGCATCCCGACCACCGGCTTCGGTCTGCTCGTCGTGCGCCGCATGGACCGCAACGAGAAGGAGCCGTGGCGCCTGGTCCTGGTCGCCGCCGCGTGGGGCGCCATCGTCGCCACGAGCCTTGTGATCTGGGGCGAGACGCTCTGGCAGGCTTCGGCGGCGCGAACGCTGGTGCCAGGTCCAGGGCTCGATGCCTCGACCGCCTTCTCGGCCGGCGTCATGGAGGAGCTGGCCAAGGGAGCCGCGGTGCTGCTGCTGTTCCTCGTCATGCGCGACGACTTCGACGACGTCGTCGACGGAATCGTCTACGGCGCCGCGGTGGGTCTCGGCTTCAACTTCATGGAGAGCATCACGTACATGACGAACCTCTACGCCATCTACTCGCCCGAAGGTCTGGGCGGGTTCGCCGCGGGCTTCCAGTGGTACGGCCGGCAGGTGCTGGGCCTCTTCTTCGGCCACGCGACCTACACCGCATTCATCGGCGCCGGCATCGGCATCGCGCGCCAGCTGCCCAACCCGCGGCAGAAGGTGTTCGCGATCGTGAGCGGATTCCTGGTCGCCGTCGCGGCCCACTTCTCATGGGACGCCTGGCTCACGTTCTTCCCGATCCAGAACTCGGTGTTCGGGCTGGTCGAGATCCACCTGCGGACGCTGATCATGACCGGACCGTTCACCGCCGCCGTGATCGCGCTCCTCCTCTTCGGGATCCACTACGAGGCGCAGAGCCTGGTCGACCAGTTCAAAAAGGAAGCGGCGAACGGTACCGGGACGATCCTCCCCGATGAGATCCCGATCCTCGCCAGCCCCTGGCGGCGGCTTCGCCACCGGCTGCGCGCCCTCAGCCACGGCGGCTTTCGCGCTTACCTGAAGCTCGCCCGCCTGCAGTCCGCCCAGCTCGACCTCGCGATGGAGCGCTGGCACCGCGAGCGGCAGGAGATCGATACGCCGCTCGAGGCGGAGGACGCGCTCCGCCGCCGGGTCATCGCCCAGCGCGGCTAGGCGTCTATGCGGGAAGCCGTCCCCAGAAGACGCGCGCGAGCCCGAGCGCAGCCAGCGTCGCGGCGGCCGCCCAGCTGATCGCCGACACCGCGGGGTCGCTGAAATCGGTGCCGCTCAGGACGGCGTGGAAGAAGATCAGCGCGAACGCGACATAGGCCAGGCGGTGCAGCCATTTCCAGGCCGGCTGGTTGATCTGGCGTTTGAGGAGCGCGGTCACGGTCACGACCAGCAGCACATCCACCGACAGGGCGCCCAGCCCGATGGCCAGCGTCCCGTAGCTCGAATGGAAGGGGACGAACAGGTCGATGAGGCCGATCCGCGCGGTCGTGTCGAGCAACAGGGATACGAGGTGCAGCCCCGCCAGCGGGATCCACAGGGCGGTGGTGTACTCGTGCAGCGAACGCAGCGCGCGGTTGCTGCCCAGCCAGTCGAGCACGGCGGACCGGAGCGCGATCCCCGTGACCACCACGATGGCTAGCGCCGCGTACGAGCCGAGGCCGGCGACTCGCGCCAGCACCCAGAAGAACTGATCGGCGGTCATCTCACCGCCTCCCTCAGCCACCACGCGAGGGCGTTGGCGGCGCAGTAGGTGGCCGCCAGCTCGGGTCCGAGCAAGAGCGCGGTCTTGGCCACGACCTCGGCTTCGAACCCGTCATCGGCGACCACAGACACCTCCTCGAGCCCGGTGCGTGCCGGCACGCCGCTGCGCGGGTCGATGAGGTGATGAAGGTCGCCCCAACGGCGGCGGCGGACGCTGCTGGTGGCGGCGCCCCGGTCCCGCAGCATCACCGTCACTCCGGCAAGCCCGACCGGCCAGCCATCGCCATGGGGTCCGGGCCCGCCCGCGCTGAGGTCGCCGCCGAGGTTGGCGAGGGCGTTCGGCCCCAGCTGCTCGCGCAGACGGTCCGCCATCCAGCCCTTGGCCACACCTCCCAGATCGACCCCTGACCCGGCTTTGATGAGGGCCTCACCCGGCCGCACGCTCAGCACTTCCGGCAGCGGCGGCAGGGGCGGCGCCGTGACAATTGGGACGCTCGGTGCTTGAGTGGTTGGACCCGCCGCTCCCATCCTTGGTTCGGTGGGCGGCCCGAGATCCAGCGACCGCGTGTAGCCGATGGCGAGCAACGACGGCAGGACGCCGACGTTGACCAGGCCGGCGCTCATCTCATAGGCGCGAAGCGACTCGCGGAGCAGCGCTTCCAGCTCCGGGCTGACCCCGGTCCAGCGGCCGGCCGCGGCATTGAGTCGCGAGAGCTCGCTGTCGGGCGAGAAGCGCGTGAGGCGGGCGCCCAGGCGCCGGACCCAGAACTCCCCCTCCAGCAGCCGGCCGCGCGTCAGCCCGACCGCGAAGAGGCTGCAGCTCGTGCCCATCGCCTCGAAGTGGTGCGCCTCGACCGCGCGGTTACGAGGCATACGTCGACGTCACCGGCTGGACGTCGCTCCGCTGCACCGAAGGTCCGACCGTCAGGGTGCCGGCCGGCGTGTTCACGCCGGCTCCGGGCCCGGCCGTGAGGACCGGCGGCTGCAGCGGCGCCGCCGGATTCTTCAGGTGGGCGCTCACGTACAGCGCCGAGAGCATGGTCGTCGCGACCGTCAGGACGGTCGCACCGACTTTGAGGACGAGAGCGCGCACGGTCAGACCGCGGCCACCGGCGCCTGCAGGAACGGCACGCGATCGTACGTCGCTCCGAGGACCTCGCCCGAATCGGCGCCCAGGTGGCCGCCCAGGATCTCCTGGTACACGGAGCGGAAGTCCACCGCGTACTTCAGGTTGCCGGTGGAGTCCAGGCTCGTCAGGCTGGGCGCGGCGCCATAGAGCCCGCCCTTGACCGGGTCGCCGATCAGGAGCAGCGGCGCGGCCGCGCCATGGTCGGTGCCGCCGCTCGCGTTTTCCTTCGGCCGCCGGCCGAACTCCGACCAGGTGGCGATGAGCACCTTGTCCGCCTTGCCGTGCGCCGCCAGGTCCTGGTAGAAAGCGCCAACCGCGGAGTCGAGATAGCCCATCAGGTCGTCGTGGCGGTTGAGCTCGGTGTAATGCGTGTCGAAACCTCCGAGCGTGACGTGCAGCAGCTTGACGCCGGTGCCGGTGACGATCAGCTCGGCCGCCAGCTGCAGCGCCGCCGCGAGCTGGTTCTTGGACGAGTACACGAGCTTGACCCTGTCCGAGTAGTCGGCCATCGGTTGATAGGCGGCCGCCGACGTCCGCAGGGTGGCCATCGTCTCGGTCGCGGTGGCGATGGCGGTGTCGAAAAGCGCGCCGTAGATGCCGGGCGTCCCTTGGTAGAGCGCGCCGACGGCCGCCTCCACCTCGCTGCCGCCGGTGAAGCCGAACGTCTTCTGGTTCTGGATCACGGTCATGGTCGCCTGCAGATCGCGCAAGGCCCCAGGGACGTCGGTGGCGCCGCACGCGCAGCCGGTGAGTGGGTGACCGTTGGAGTCGTAGGCGGTGGCAAGCGTGCGGCCGAGCCAGCCGTCGACCTGGCGGCGCGTCGGATCGCCCGTCTCCCAGATGCGAATGGACTCGAAGTGCGAGAAGGTCGGGTTCGGATAGCCGACGCCCTGCACGATGGCGACCTTGCCCTTGTCCCACAAACCCTTGATGCCGCCGAGGTTGTGATTGAGGCCGAACTCGTGGTCGAGCGGCAGGGCCTGGGAGACCATCGGCCCGGATAGCTTGGGGCGCAGGTCATGCAAAGTCGGGTCGGCGAGGGGAACGACGGTGCGCAGTCCATCGTTGCCGCCGGCGAGCTGGATCATGACCAGGACGTTGTCGTTGGTCATGCCCTCCCGCTTGGCGGCGTAGACCGCCCGCGCGAAAGCGTCGGGCACGGCGGCGTAGCCGGCGGCTAGGCCGGCAGCCCCGGCGCCGAAAACCAGGCCCGCCTTGAGAAAGTCGCGCCGCTTGAGCTGGTTGATGCCGATCTCTTGACTCATGTTGCGTGCACCTACTTGAGCTGAAATTCCGGGGAGGCCAGGAGGACGAACCAGCGCGCCCGGTCGTCGGCCGCCTGGTTGAACAGGCCTGCTGTCTGCGGGCTGAGGACGCCGTCGAGGTGGGTGCGCGGCGCACCCGAGGCAGAGGGCGGTGCGCCTTTGATCTGGCCCAGGGCGGCGGACACGAAGTTGACGCGCTCGACCACCGTGTTGGAAGAGATCCAGCTCTCGTTGTTGGGCCATCCGCTGACGTCCGGAGGGTCGAACAGCGCCTGGCCCATGCCCGAGCCGGCGGCTGCGACCAGCTTCGAAAGGCCGGTTGCACCCAGAGCCCTTGCCGAGTGGACCATGAACTCGGTCGGCGTTTTCACCAGGGTGCGGTAGCTCTGGGCCGCCGTGAACTGCGGGCTCGTGAAGAGCGCATGCATCAGGGTCTTCATGTCGTACTGGCTGCGGCGGAAGGCGTCGGCGAGGCCCTGGACATAGGCGGTGTCGGGCCGCGACGTGACGAAGTGCTGGGCCACTTTGGTGGCGATGAAGGTCGCCGTCGCCGGCTGCGCGAGGATGCGGTCGACGACCCCCTGCGCGTCCAGTGGACCGGTCCGGCCGAGATACGTGACGCTCCCTTTGTAGGCCCGCCTCGGGTTGAAGACGCCCGGTTTCTGGGTCGTGTAGACCGGCAATCGCCGGGTGACCTTGTTGGCGTTGTCCACGGTCACCGTCGAGTAGGAGTCGGGCTGCGGCAGCTGCCATCCGGCCAGCGCCTTGGCGCTCTGCCGCACGTCCTCTTCCGTGAAGTTGCCAGGCCCCATCGTGAAGAGCTCCATGAGCTCACGCGAGTAGTTCTCGTTGGGGCTCTGCCCGGTCGAGGTCGCGAGGTCGAGGTAGCGAAGCATCGCCGGGTCGGTGGTGACCCGTATGAGCATCGAGCGCAGGTTGGTCATCGACATGCGGCGCCACGTGAGGTTCTGCCAGTACATGAAGGTGCCGTCGGCGGTCTTGCGGTAATCGCTCGTGAAATGGCCGTGCCAGAAGAGCGTCATGCGCTCGGCAAAGGGCGTCGTCGTCATGAGCATGTGGTCGATCCACCACTGCTGCAGTTGAGCGACGGCGAACCGGCCGCCGGCGGTGCCCGCCGCGGCGAGAACGGGTGGCTCCGCGGGCTGGCTCTCGATCAGCCGGTCGACGGTCCTGCTGAAGCCGTCGGCCAGCGCGGCCTCGAGATCAGCCGCGGTGTAGCCGAAGCTGGTGCGGCGCAGCAGCTGCATGACGCGCGCTGACTCGGATCCAAGCGGTGAGATCCAGTCGGTGCCCGAGCCGGATCGCGACGTGGCAAGGTTCTGCATGGAACCGCCCAGCAGGCGGACGGCGCCGACGCCAACGCCGGTTGCCAGGGCGGCCGCCAGCGCCTGCCGGCGCGTGATCCCGCGGCGGGCCGGAACGGCTTTGGGGCTCACCTTGTCCGGGCTTTCCGCGAGGCTCATGGGCACCATTCAATCCGGGCGTTCCAGGCATGGCATCACCCGGATGTGAAGAATTCGTAAGGGCGCAGGTCATAGATGAATCCGGATGCGGCCAACGCCGCTCGCTGTCAGGATCGGACCGGGACTTACGAGGCCTGGTACGTGACGGTGGCCGAGCCGGCGCAGCGGCGCGGCTACTGGATCCGGTATTCGACTCTCAACCCGGCGCCCGGAGTCGATGCCCAGGCGCATTCAGCGCTGTGGGCGTTCAGCTTCGATCACGACGACCCCGGCGCCAACTGGGGAGCCAAGGTGGTCTTCCCGCTGCGGGCGCTGCGGGTTGAATCACGGCCGTTTGTGCTGCGACTCAACGGTGCGCTGATGATGCGGAATGGATGCTCGGGCCAGCTTCACAGCGAGCGCGGCAGTGCGCGCTGGGACCTGCGTTGGGACTCGCGCGAACCGCCCTTTCCATTTCTGCGCCCAGGCTGGCAGATGCTGTCGACCGTCGCCAACATCGGGGTGCAGCCGGCGCTGAGGATTTCGGGCACGATCGAGATCAACGGGCAGACGCACCACCTCGAGCACGCGCCCGGCGGTCAGCAGCACACGTGGGGCTCGAGCCATGCGCTGGAGTGGAATTGGGGCTTTGCCGCGGGCGACGACTTCTGGCTCGACGGCGCGACGTCGCGGGTGCGGTCGCGGTTGGGGCGCGTCCTCGTCGGGACGGCGGTTGGCGCCCACGCCCGAGACCACCGCTTCCTTTTCAACGGGCCGATCCGGGTGCTGCGGACACGCGGACCCATCTCGCCGGAGTCGTGGACGGCGCATGCCCGGCTCGGCGAACGGGAGCTCAGCGTGACCGTGAGGCCGAGGCGGGAAGACCTCATCGGTGTGACGTACACGGATCCTCGGGGCGGCACGCGATTCTGTTACCACACCGAGGTCGCCGACCTTTCGCTGCGGCTCACGCGCCACGACGAACCGCTGGTGCGGATCAGCCGGCCGGCAGCCGCTGCCTTCGAGTACGCGTCTGAGACCGCGGTGGCCGGGGTGCCCCTGTTGGCCTGATCAGGTGAGCTCGGCGGCGAGGCGCTGGGCGCTTCGCGCCGCCAGCGCCATGATCGTGATCTGCGGATTCACGTAGGTCGAGCCCGGCAGCACGCTCGCGTCCGCGATGACGAGCCCGGGTACGTCATGAGCGTGGCCGTGCTCGTCGACGACCGATGTCCGCGGGTCCTTGCCCATGCGGCACGTGCCCATCGGGTGATAGGCGGAGAGCTTCAGGTCGGCGGCGGTCCAGCGACCTTCGGTGACGGCGGTGAGCTCTGCCGCCTTGCGCACCGCGGGCATCCCCGGCAGCAGCGTGTGGACCTCTTCCGCTCCCGCGGCCAGGTAGATTTCCGCGGCGAGCCTGATGCCTTCGAGCGTCTTGCGCAGGTCGTTGCGGTGGAGGTCGTAGGTGATGAGGAGCCCGGCTCCGGGCGCCGAGCGCACGCGCCCGGTACCCGTGTCGGAGATGATCAGCCCGGCCGCGGCCGTCTGCTTGTAGCGCGCGAGCATGTCCTTGAGATCGGTTCCGTTACCGCTGATGCCGCCCGTGCTGTAGCCGACCCCAGGAGGCGGATACGTGGCCTCGACCAGGATGCCGTCACGCAGCCGCTCGTCAACGTAGTAACTCTGCATCACGCCCTTCCAGGCGTGCAGGTCGCGGTCGAAGACCCCCAGCACGCCGCAGCCAGGGTGGATGCGCAGGTTGCGGCCGACCTGGCCGCTCGAATTGGCCAGGCGCTGGTGCATGAGCATGACGGGCGTGTAAACGGCACCCGCGGCGAGAACCACGGACTTCGCCCGGACCTCGAAACGAGCATCACGCTGCACGGCGCCCGTCTCGGGGTCGAGGATCGATCCTTTCACCCCGACCGCTCGCCCATCCTCGATCACGATCCCGCCGACGCGGCAGCCGCTGATGATGCGGGCGCCGGCCTGGGCGGCAAGCGGGAGGTAGGTGACGTGCATGCCCAGCTTGGCGTCGAGCGGACAACCGAAGGCGCACACGCCGGAGCCATGGCAGCCGCGGGCGTTGCGGCGGATGGGGCCGCCGCTGTAGCCGAGCTCGCGGCGGCCCGCGTCCATCACTTCGCCGTTGGCGCCCATGATGTCGGCCCCGACGGGCGCGACGTGAAGGATCTTCTCGACCTCGTCGAACAGCGGCGCCATCTCCTCGCGGTCGATGCCCCACGCGTCGAGGACGAAATCGGGCGTGCGGAAGCACGTACCGGAGTTGATGAGCGTCGTGCCCCCCACTCCCCGGCCGATGGGAAGCGAGATCGTGGGCAGCCCGATGGTGAACGTGAGCCCGTTGCCGCGATAGAAGCGACGCAACCGCTCCGTTGTGGGGCCGCTGAAGTCGCGGCGGTCGAAGTGCTCGCCCTCCTCGAGCACGATCACCCTGAGGCCGGCTTCAGCCAGGTGCCTGGCCGCCACCGCGCCGCCCGCGCCGCTGCCGACGACGACGACGTCCGCGGTGTCGTAGAAACCGCGCTCCGGCTCCTCCACCGCGAGTTGCACGATGCCGGGATCGCTCTCGACCTTCTTGAAGGGCTGGGCGTCGTGGCCGATGAGCGGCTTGATGCGATCGTCCGAGCAGAAGAACATGAGGACCAGCGCCCTCAGCGCGACCAGGGTCTCGCGACGCTGACGGATGCGCGAGGTCTCACAGCCGAGGACGTAAGCCTCGCGCGCGGGAGCCGGCAGCTGCCGGAAGGGCCGGAGATGGTGGCTCGCGATCGAAGAGAGGTTGAAGGCGGTCAGCATGAGATCGACCGTGCGGCGGGTGCCGGGTGAGCAGCGGTCGAGGTAGGCGTCGATCTGCCCGGCGACGTTGATATCGGCCGCGCCCGGCTTCAGAGCGCCGCCCACAGGCAGGATCGCGTCCGCCAGCGCGGCCAGGGTCGATCGTCTCGCGGACGTCAAGGGCATGCCGTGCGATTATGGCTGCGCCATGGCGACGGCACGACTCCGGCTCCTGCTGCGCGTGTGGGCGGTGGTCTTCGCGCTGGGCGCGATCGACTTCCTCGTCTTTCCCTACGTGACCGTGCGCGTCCTGAACACCGGCGCGCGAGCGTTGGGCATGCACGAGGTGGTGGCGCTCAACGCCGGCCAGGATTTCTGGCTGACGCTGGCCGCGCCCTACATGGTCCTGGTGGCGGCGTTCTCGTGGGTCGCACAGCGAGGCGTGAAGATCGCGGCCCAGCCGGTGCAGTTTCTGATGCTGGCCAAGGCATCGAGCTCCCTGACTTCGCTGGTGCTCTTCGTGTCCGGCGGCTTTCCCTATGCCTTCCTGGCCAATTTCGCCGTCGACGGGGCGATCCTGTTGATCACGTTCTGGTTTTACCGCGCCGCACGCCTGGAGCTCGTCCACCCGGCCTGACACTTCAGAGGTCGCGCCGGGTTTTGTGCCCTTAACCGGCAGGGTGGTATTCGACCTGGGCCGAACCTAGGCTGCTGGAGTACGGTGAGTCGGGTTGGGGGAGGGGCCCGAACGGGAAGGGAGGGCCCGCGAAGTGGGGCCGTGCCTGGTCGCAGGGGAGATGCTAGGCGAACCTCGCTCCTGCTAGGATTCGAAGCCGAATGCCTAGCTATCGGCTGGGGCAGGCCGCCAAGATGCTCGGGGTCGGCGCCGACACCGTCCGGCGCATGGTCGATGACGGCCGGCTGCTCGCGGTCCGCAGCTCAGGCGGCCAGCGGCTGATCGACGGCGCTTCCCTCGCTCGAGTCGCCAAGCCCAAGCGCGCCCAGGCGCCCGAGGTCTTCGTCGCCCAATCGGCTCGCAATCGCTTTCCCGGCATCGTGACCCGCGTCATCAAGGACAAGGTCGCGGCCCAGGTCGAGATCCAGGCCGGGCCCCACCGCCTGGTCTCCCTCCTCACCCGCGAAGCGGTCGACGAGCTCGACCTCAAGCCGGGGATGCCGGCCGTCGCAGTCGTGAAGTCGACCAACGTCGGCGTGGAGCTGCCCGGTGCTTAAGGGGCTGATCGCACTGCTCGCCTGCACGTTGACGGTCGCGTGTGGCGGCGGCGAGACCGGCGGCTGCAAGCAGGCCGCTTGCGGCGTGACACCTTCGCCGTCCACCCTGACGGTCTTCGCCGCCTCATCCCTGCAACCCGCTTTCGACAAGATCGCCAGGCAGCTCCAGGCGCAGCAGAACATCACGACCACGTTCAACTACGCGGGCTCGCAGACCCTCACCGCTCAGCTGGCGCAGGGAGCGCAGGCGGACGTGTTCGCCTCCGCCGACGTGATGCACATGGCCACGGTCGATTCGAGCGGACTGATCTCGGGCTCGTCGCACGTCTTCGCCCATAACCGGCTTGAGATCGCGGTCGAGCGCGGCAACCCCAAGGGCATCCACAGCCTCGCCGACCTCGCCCGCCCAGGCCTGGTCGTGGTGCTGGCGGATCCTTCCGTCCCGGCCGGCAAATACGCGCAGCAGGCGTTGGCCAGGGGGCACGTCACGGTTCATCCCGCCAGCCTCGAGCCCCAGGTCACGGGGGTGCTGAGCAAGGTCGCACTGGGTGAAGCCGATGCGGGGATCGTGTACGTCAGCGACATCGCCACCAGCGGCCAGGTCGACGGGATTTCGATCCCGGACGGCCAGAACGTGATCGCCGACTATCCGATCGCGGTCCTCAAGTCGGCCTCCAACCCCTCGGGCGCCAACGCGTTCCTCGGCTTCGTCCTGTCGGCCGGCGGCCAGGCGATCCTGAAAGCGGCCGGCTTCGAAGGAGTGTGAACTCCACCCGGGTACCGGCGCCCCTCAAGCTGCTGGCGGCGCTGGGACTCCTTCTCTTCGTCCTCCCCCTCGCCGGCCTGATCGTCCGCGCTCCCTGGAACCAGGCGATCAGCGCGATCAGCGCCCCCCAGACGCTCACCGCGCTGGGCCTCTCGCTTTTCTGCTCGCTTGCCGCCACCGCGGTCGCCATGCTGCTCGGCATCCCCCTTGCCCTCGTCCTGGCCAGGACGCACGGCACCCTGCGCAACCTCCTTCGCGCCCTCACGACGCTGCCGATGGTCCTTCCCCCCGTGGTCGGAGGGGTCGCCCTGCTGCTCGCCTTCGGGCGCCGCGGCCTGGTCGGCTCTCTTCTCTACGCGGGGTTCGGCATCCAGATCCCCTTCACGACCGCCGCCGCCGTCATCGCGGAGACCTTCGTCGCCATGCCCTTCCTCGTCATCGCGGTCGAAGCCGGCCTGCGCTCTCTCGACCAGCGCTACGAGGAAGCGGCGCGCGCGCTCGGCGCAGGGGGCTGGATGGTGTTCGCTCGCGTCACGCTCCCGCTGCTGCGGCCGGCGATCTTCTCCGGCGCGGTGCTCTGCTGGGCGCGGGCGCTCGGCGAGTTCGGCGCCACGATCACCTTCGCGGGCAATCTCCCGGGGCGGACGCAGACGATGCCGATCGCCGTCTACGTCGCGCTCGAGACGCATCCCGAGAGCGCGATCGTCTTGAGCCTCATCCTCCTAACCGTCTCGCTGGCGATCCTGGTCGGCATGCGGGAGCGCTGGCTGGGCGCGCTGTGAGCACGGTAGGGGCGCCAACGGCGCGCCTTCAAAGCCTGTCCGCGCGCCTGCGCGTCAAGCGCGCGGGTTTTGCCCTCGACGTGGACCTCGCCGTGGCGGCGGGCGAAACGGTCGCCGTCCTGGGACCCAATGGCGCCGGCAAGACGACGCTTCTGCGCGCGCTCGCCGGATTGATACCGGTGGAAGGTCGCGTCGAGCTCGGCGGCGAGGTCCTCGAGGATTCCGCGACGAACGTGCACGTGCCCACCGAGCGGCGTCGCGTCGGGCTCGTATTCCAAGACCACGTCCTCTTCCCTCACCTGACGGTGCTCGACAACGTCGCGTTCGGGCTGCGTGCGCAAGGCCGGCATGACGCGGCCGCGGTCGCGCGCACCTGGCTGAACCGAGCCGGGCTCGGCGACAGAGCGGGCTCGATGCCACGCTCACTCTCCGGCGGCCAGGCGCAACGCGTCGCCCTCCTGCGGACGCTGGCGACCGAGCCCGGGCTGCTCCTGCTGGACGAACCGCTGTCCGCGCTCGACGTCACCGTGCGCGCCGAGGTCCGTCGCGAGCTTTCGCTGCAGCTCGCCGCCTTCAATGGCGTGCGGCTGCTGGTGACGCACGATCCGCTGGAGGCGATCGCCCTCGCCGACCGGCTGGTGGTGCTCGAGGCCGGCCGCATCGTTCAGAGCGGAGCTCCGGGCGAGGTCACCGCGCGCCCGAGGTCGCGCTTCGTCGCCGACCTTGCCGGGGTCAACCTGCTTCGCGGCCATGCCCACGGCGACCACATCGAATTGACGGGAGGAGGCTTGTTGACGGCGCCCGAGGCGGGCGAGGGCGACGTCTTCGCCGTCATCCATCCCCGCGCGGTGGCCCTCTACCCGTCGCGGCCCGAGGGCACTCCCCGCAACGTCTGGCGCGGCCGCGCCGAGGAGATCGACCTTCACGGCGATCGCGTCAGGGTGCGCGTCAGCGGGCCCGTGTCACTGGTGGCGGAGGTGACGCCCGCCGCGGTGCGCGAGCTCAGGCTCGAGACCGGCGCCGAGACGTGGGTGGCGGTCAAAGCCACCGAAATCTCCGTCTACCCGGCGTAGCGCGGCGGCCGCTGCCACTGGCGGCGCCTCCGCAACCGCCCAGGTTTAACTTGTCCGTTGCTGGGTAATCTTGTAACAGCATGGGCGAGCATGCGACCGTGATGCCAACCGAGCGCGACGCGCTCGACGCCTACTCGACCACCGTCACCGCGGTCGCGGAACGCGTCCTCCCGTCCGTCGCCAGCCTTCGCATCGGCCGGCCTGGGCGCCCCGGTGGCGGCGCCGGCTCGGGTGTGGCCATCACCCCCGACGGTTTCCTGGTGACCTCGGCGCACGTCGTCGCCCAGGCCGGGTCCGCGAGCGCATCCTTCCTCGACGGCACCGAGTACGACGTCGACGTGGTCGGCGCCGACCCGCTGTCGGACCTCGCCGTGGCGCGCGCCCGCGCGGCGACGCTCGCGCCGGTGCGCATCGGCAACGCCGACCACCTGCGCGTCGGTCAGCTGGTCGTCGCCATCGGCAACCCCATGGGATTTTCCGGGTCCGTCACGTCGGGGGTCGTCAGCGGGTTAGGCCGCTCGCTGGCGACCGCCGACGGCAACGGGCATCGCCGCTTCATCGAGGACGTCATCCAGACCGACGCGGCGCTGAATCCCGGCAACTCCGGAGGCGCACTCGCCGATTGGCAGGCGCAGCTGATCGGGGTCAACACCGCCGTCGCCGGGATGGGGTTGGGCTTGGCGGTGCCGATGAACGCCACGACGCAGGCGATCCTCTCCGCTTTGATGCGCAACGGACGCGTGCGCCGGGCCTATTTGGGAATCGCGGGAGGAACGCGCGCGCTGAGTCCGGCCGCCGGGCAGCGTGTGGGACGCAAGGCCGGGGTCGAGGTGCAGGAAGTCGTGAGCGGCAGCCCCGCGTCGCAGGCGGCGTTGCACAGCGGCGACATCATCGTCTCCGTCGGCGACACCCCCGTCGCCAAGGCGGGTGACCTGCAGCGGTTGATGGTCGAAGCGCGCATCGGGTCGAAG
This sequence comes from bacterium, assembly GCA_004299235.1. NCBI lineage: Bacteria > bacterium. The sequence goes on along the minus strand of SCQL01000001.1, from coordinate 39,604 downwards.
CTGGCGCTGACGATCGTGCGCGCCGACAACCTGGTCACATTGGAAGTCGTGCCGGTGGAGCTCACCTAGGGCCCTGGCCGCCGGTTTGGTACGTTAAGCAACGCCAACAGGCCATTTTTGAGGGAAAGAGATGAAGCTATTGCGCTTGGTTTGCTGTCTGGTGGTGGGCATCGTGGTCGCGGCCTGTGGCTCGACTGGCGGTGGTGGCGGAGGCGGCAACTCTTACTCGGGCAAGGTGATCAAGCTCGGGGCCATCCTCTCCATCAGCGGCCCGGGGGGCGTCTACGGACCTATGAGCCGGGACGGGATGAATCTCGCGGTCAAACAGATCAATGCGGCCGGCGGTGTCAACGGCGCCACCATCCAGCTGAAGGTCGACGACGACGCCTCCTTGAAGGCCCAGTCGGCCCAGCTGGCGCAGACCGCCATCCAGCAGGACCAGGACCTCGCCCTGCTCGGCCCCACGCTCTCCAATTCCGCCGTCGGCGTGCACCCGCTGGCCGAGAGCTTGAAGACCCCGATCCTGGCGGTCAGCACCACCGGCATCCACATCGTCCCCGACTGCAACTTCCCGGATACGACCGCGTGCAAGTACGTGTTCCGTGACAGCCTGGGCGAGCAGACCGCGATCCCGGACAACATCAAGTCCTACGTCGACGACTCTCACCCCAAGACGGGCGTGCTGCTGGTTGCCCAGGACGACAAGTTCTCGAGTGACGGCGGCAAGATCGTCCAGGACAACGTCGCCTCGAACGGCATCAACCTCCTGGCGACGATCAAGTTCAACAAAGGCGAGCCCGACCTCTCGCCCTACGTGACGCAGGCTGTACAGCTCAAGCCGGACGTGATCTTCATCACCTCCTTGGGCGCCATCCCCGCCAAGATCATGACCGAGGCCCGCAAGCAGGGCTGGCAAGGCCAGTTCCTGGGCGGGAACGGTTTCAACACCGCGACCGTCTCGAAGCAGGCTGGGGACGCCGGCAAGGGCGCGCGCAGCGCCAGCGCCTGGTACATCGGCAACACGTTTCCGTCCAACGCGGACTTCGTGAACGCGTTCAAAGCCGAGTACAACAAGGACCCGGACCAGTTCGCCGCCCAGGGCTACACCGGAATCAAGATCATCGCCGACGCCGCCAAGCGCGCCAACCTGACGTTCACCGACGTCGCCGGTGACCGCGACAGGCTCCGCGCCGCGATGGAGACGGTCAACATCCAGACCCCGCTCGGGCCCTTCCAGTTCACCGCCGCCCACGATGTCAGGCAGACCGTATGGGTGATCGGCATGGATGGCAGCGGCGGCTTCACCCTCGTCCACGAGATCAAGCCGAGTTAGCGCGATCTGAGTTGGGGGGACCCGCCGTCCCCCCAACTTCTGCCTTCCACCTGCTTAGATAGGGACAGATTGGGCCAGCAGCTGCTCAACGCCATCTTCATCGGATCCATCTACGCCCTCTTCGCCGTCGGCTACACCCTGGTCTTCGGGGTGCTGGACATCCTCAACCTCGCCCACAGCGCGGTCTTCATGTTCGGCGCGGCCATCACCTATTCGCTGGTGATCAACCACGGCCAGTCGTTCTGGGTCGCGTGCGCCATCGGCATCGCCGCCAGCGCGCTCATGGGACTGGTGATCGAGCACGTGTGCTTGCGGCCGCTGCGCCGCCGCAGCGCGCCGCCGATCGCGGCGCTCATCTCCACCATCGGCCTGGCGCTCATCATCGTCGCGGCCATCGAACAGGGGCAGCCGGGCGCATTCCTTTCCTGGATCTGGGTCGACGGCGCGAACTCGGTGAGCTTTCCACCGGGCACGATCCCCAACCCGACCTGGCACGTCGCCGGCCTGACCATCGAAGCCAGCAAGATGGCGATCATCCCGATCTCGGTCGCGCTGATGCTCGTGCTCGGTTACGTGATCCGCTACACGCAGGTCGGCCGCGCCCTGCGCGCGGTGGCGGAGAACCCGCGTGCCGCACGTCTGATGGGCCTGGACGTCGACCGCATGATCTCGCTCACCCTGGTCATCTCTTCCGCTCTCGGCGGGCTGGCCGGAATCCTGTTCGGCGTCGCCCTGGGCGACATCAGCCCGTATATCGGACGCGACAACGTCGAGATCCGCGGGTTGGCGGTGATCGTCCTGGGTGGCATGGGCAGCATCCCCGGTGCGGTGGTGGGCGGCTACCTGCTCGGCTTGATCGAAGTGGCCGCGCTCGTCGTCCTGGGCAGCAACGCGCGCGCCGGCGTCGCCTTCGCCGCCCTCTTCCTGATGCTGGTGCTCCGCCCGCAAGGACTCTTCGGCGCTGAGCTGCGCGAGAAGATCTGATGGATTTCCTCATCCAGCTGTTCACCGACCCGCTCGCTTTCTGGAACTCACACACGCTTCTGATCGCCCAGGTCGGGATCAACAGCATCCTCGCCTCGTCGATGTTCGTGGTCCTCTACTCGGGTCAGCTCTCCCTCGCCGCGCCCGGCTTCATGGCCATCGGCGCGTACACCTCGGTGCTGATGGAGCTGTACTGGCACACACCACTCGCGCTGAACATCGCCGTCGGCGTGCTGCTCGCCGGCGGGGCCGGAGTCCTCATCGGCCTGCCGGTCCTGCGCCTGCGCGGCGTGTTCCTCGCCATCGCGACCATCGGGTTCATCGAGGCGCTGCGCCTCGGGGTGATCCTCAACCTGCCGATCACAGGCGAAGGCCTCGGGCTCAAGAACCCGCACGCCGACCCGCTGGGCGGCATCAACCTGGTTCTGGTCTCGGTGGTGGTGACCATCTTCCTGGTCTGGAGGCTCACCAAAGGCCGCCTGGGCAGCGCCTGGGCAGCCATTCGTCAGGATGAGCTGGCGGCGCTCAGCCAGGGCATTCACGTCGCGCGCTACAAGATGATCGCGTTCATCCTCAGCGCGGTCCTGGCGGGTTTCGCGGGCGGCTTGGAAGCGCACCTCAACTTCTTTGTCGACCCTGGAGATTCGGAATATGGAGTCACGCGCGCGATCCAGATCCTGACCTTCGCCATCCTGGGTGGGAGCGGATACGTCCTCGGACCCGTGGTCGGAGCGCTCTTCCTCACGTCACTGCCGTATATCTTCCAGCAGGCCCACGACTACATCGGCGTCGTCAGCGGGGCGTTCCTGATCGCGGTCATCGTGTTCCGGCCGCAGGGCATCGTCGGCCGCGGCGGCCTGGCCCTGTTCAGACCTCGCTGGTGGCCGCGCAGGCAGGTCCGTGCTCCTTCGCCTGGATAGCGTCCAGCGCCACTTCGGCGGCGTGCGCGCCGTGGACGGAGTGTCGCTGGAGGTGGAGCAAGGATCGATCCACGGCCTCATCGGCCCCAACGGCGCCGGCAAGACGACGCTGGTCAACATCGTCACTGGCTATGTGCCCTTTCAGTCGGGCCACGGGTGGCTCGAGTCGGACCAGCTGACCGGGCTTCCGGCCCATCGCATCGCCGCCCTGGGGATCGCGCGCACGTTCCAGAACATCCGTCTCTTCAAGGACCTGACCGCGCTCGAAAACATCCTCGTGGGCATGCACACACGCCGCCGTGACGACACCCTGGCGCAGGTCGCGACGCTGCCGCTGTTCCGCCGCGACCAGCGCGGCCGCATCCACGAAGCCCACCAGCTCATGGACACGGTCGGTCTCGCCGCCAGGGATGTCGGCGCTCGAGCCGCCGGCACGCTCCCGTACGGCGATCAGCGGCGCCTGGAGATCGCTCGCGCCCTCGCCCTCCGGCCCCGCCTCCTGATCCTCGACGAGCCGGCGGCGGGCATGAACCCGTCAGAGAAGCAGGGGATCCGGGAGCTGATCGAGCGCCTCAACGCGGACGGCCTGACGATTCTGCTCATCGACCACGACATGCGCCTGGTCATGGGCGTGTGCAGACGGGTGTGTGTCCTCAACTTCGGGCGGAAGATCGCGGACGGCACCCCCGAAGAGGTTTCCACCGATGCGGGCGTGATCAAGGCTTACCTGGGCACCGGCGGCGAACGTGAGGTCTCGAGCGCGCCCGGCGCGAGCGGCGTCGACGAGGCGACCGAGGTGGTCGAGGCGGCCGCGGTGAGCAAGCCGGCGATGGAGCCGAAGCAGGCGATCCTTGACGTCCACGAGCTCAACGTCAGCTACGGCGCCGTCAACGCGGTGCGCGGCGCCTCGCTCCGGGTGGCGAGCGGCGAGGTGGTGGCGCTCATCGGCGCCAACGGCGCCGGCAAGTCGACCATCCTCAACACCCTGTCCGGCCTCATCCGCACCACCTCCGGGACAGCGATCTTCGACGGCCTCGACCTGACCACCGCCAAGCCGTCCACCATCGTCCGTCACGGGCTGGTGCAGGTGCCCGAAGGACGCGAGATACTCGCCCGCCAGACGGTGCTCGAGAACCTGGAGCTGGCCACCTGGGCTCGGCCCAACGGCGGTTCCGTGCGCGCGGAGATCGAGGCGGTGATGAAACGCTTCCGGATCCTGGGTGAGCGGAGGGCGATGCGGGCGGGCACCCTGTCAGGGGGCGAGCAGCAGATGCTGGCGATCGCGAGAGGCCTGCTTGCCAAGCCTCGCCTGCTGCTGCTGGACGAGCCGTCGCTGGGGTTGGCGCCGCAGCTGATCGACGAGGTGTTCGCGGCGATCGAAGAGATCCATCGCGAGGGCACGACGATCCTCCTGGTGGAGCAGAACGCATTGCGCGCGCTGGCGATCGCAGACCGGGCATACGTCATCGAGACGGGCCGGATACTGCTGACCGGGAGCGGAGACGACCTGCTGCACAACCCGGCGGTGCGCCGCGCCTATCTGGGCGGATGACCGCTCGCCTGAGAACGTGAGCGAGGCCTGTCTAAAAATAAAAAACCCCGGGTCCAAGGACCCGGGGTTCGTTTCGTCTGACCTTAGAGGGTTCGGACGCTCTTCGCGCGCGGGCCCTTGGGGCTCGCCTCAACCTCGAAGGAGACCTTCTCGCCACCCTGGAGGCTGTCGAAGTCACCTTCGGTGCCACTCCTGTGGAAGAAGAATTCCTTTCCGTCCTCGGCTGCGATAAAGCCGAAGCCACGGTCCGCGACAAGTTTCTTGATGGTGCCTGTAGGCATTTCCATCTCCTATGTTTCTCGAACTGGGGCCAACTCAACTCGGCGGGCCTGTTCGAGAAAACGGAGCCTGCGGTGAGCGCCAGCACTGTGCCAGCTAAAGGAGTATACCCTACAACGGCAGTTTGTAACGTCTACCCTGCAACGGAGCGACGAGCCCGCGACTGATCGACCTCGGTGAGATGCCGCTTGCGCAACCGCAGATGCTTCGGCGTCACCTCCAAAAGCTCGTCATCGGCAAGGAAGTCGAGCGACTGCTCCAGGCTCAGCCTGCTGGCCGGGGTCAGCCGCACCGAGATGTCCGATGTCGACGACCGCACGTTGGACTGCTTCTTCTCGCGGCATACGTTGACGCGGATGTCCCCGGGCCGCTTTTGAATGCCGACGATCATGCCCTCGTACACCGCCTCGCCCGGCTCGATGAACGTGGTGCCGCGCTCCTGCGCTCCGGCGAGGCCGTATGTGAGCGACGTGCCGGCGGAGGACGCAGTGAGGGCGCCGTTGCGCTGCTCACGAAACTCTCCCAGCCACGGCCGGTAACCGATGCCGATCGAGCCCATGAGGCCGGTGCCCGCGGTCAGCGTGAGGAAGCTGTTGCGGAAGCCGATCAGGCCGCGCGTCGGGATCAGGTACTCGAGCCGCACTCCACCTCTGGCGTCATAGCTGATCTCGATCATCTCGCCGCGGCGCTTGCCGAGAGCCTCGGTCACCGCGCCGAGGTTGGGCTCGCGCACGTCGACCGTCAGCCGCTCGACCGGCTCCATCCGCTGCCCGTTGATGATCTTGACGATGGCCTCCGGCCGCGAGACCTCGAACTCGTAGCCCTCGCGGCGCATGGTTTCGATGAAAACCGCCAGATGCAGCTCTCCGCGACCGCTCACCAGGAAGTGCTCGGCGGCATCGGTGTCTTCGATGTGAAGGCCGAGGTTGACGTCGAGCTCCTTGTACAACCTCGCACGCAGCTGCCGGGTGGTGGAGAACTTGCCCTCGCGACCCGTGAACGGTGAGGTGTTGACGCCGAACGTCATCCTGACCGTCGGTTCGTCGATCTCGATGCGCGGCAGCGGATCGGGCGACTCGGGATCGGCGAGCGTATCGCCGATGGCGATCTCCTCCAGGCCGGTCAGCAGCACGATGTCGCCGGCGCTGGCGCTCTGCACGGCGACTCGGTCCAGGCCGCGATACACCAGCACCTGCACCACCTTCACCCGCCGCGCCTCGCCGGCCGCATCGAGCACGGCGACGGCATCGCCCGGCGCGACGCTGCCGCGTGAGATGCGGCCGATCGCCATCGTCCCGGTGTAGTCGTCGTAGGCGCGGTTGGCGATCAGCATCTGGAACCCGCCGGGCTCGGTGACCGGAGGCGGGATGTTCTCGATGATCGTCTTGAACAGCGGCTCGAGGTCGGCCGCCAGGCTGTCCACGTCCAGGCCCGCCCTGCCTTCCTTGGCGATCGCATACACCACCGGCGCCTCGAGCTGATCCGCATCCTCGGCCAGCTCGAGGAAGAGGTCGTGGACCTTGTCGAGCGCGATCTTGGGCTCGGCGTTGGCGCGATCGACCTTGTTGATGACGACGATGATCCGCAGCCCGACCTCGAAGGCCTTGCGAAGGACGAAACGGGTCTGAGGCATCGGGCCCTCGGCGGCATCGACGAGCAGGAGGCACCCGTCCGCCATGTTGAGGACACGCTCGACCTCACCGCCAAAGTCGGCGTGGCCGGGCGTATCGATGATGTTGATCGTCACGTCCCCATGGCGGACCGAGGTGTTTTTGGCCAGGATGGTGATGCCCTTCTCGCGCTCGAGATCGTTGTTGTCCATGATCAGGGTGCCCACCTCCTGGTTCTCGCGGAAGGTGTGGCTCTGCTTCAGGAGGGCGTCGACGAGCGTCGTCTTCCCGTGGTCGACGTGGGCGATGATCGCCACGTTGCGGATGTCATGTCGAACTTTCGTCAGGGTCATGGGAAGGGCAGCAGGCCACTATACGAGCCGCGAGGTTCCGGCTGGTGGACGGTCGCGTCCGGTGGAGGCCTAGGCTTCGACTCGAGCGGCTCGCAGCGGGGCGCCGACCTCGTTCAGGAAGCCGAGCAGCTCCCGGTACGACTGCGAGAACGACGTCTCGTGGTAGTCGATCCCACGCTCCGCACAGAACTGCATGACGATCGGCTGCGCGCGCCTCATGTTGAGCCGGGGCATGCTCGGGAAGAGGTGGTGCTCGATCTGGTAGTTGAGCGAGCCGTACCACAGGTCCGTGATCGGGTGACCGCGGATGTTGCGGGCGGTGAGCACCTGAGTACGCACAAAGTCCAGCCGGCTGGTGCTGTCGGTCTGCGGCATGCCCTTGTGGTTGGGGGCGAAGACTGACGCCATGTACGCGCCGCCCACGCCTTTGTGGATGAGCACGACCAGCAGGGCCGACCAGGGACCAAGGAAGTAAAGCATCGCGCCCAGGTAGACGGCCGCGTGCGCGATGAGAAGTCCGGTCTCCAGGCGCCGGTACCGCGAGGGCCCCCTCACCAGGTACGTGGTCCCGGTCACGTGCATGCTCCATGCCAGAAGAGTCGTCAGTGGAAAGAAGAGGTATGCCTGGTACATCGCTGCCAGCCGGCCGACCCCGCGTCGGGCGAGGGCATGATCCATGGTGTAGGCGATCGCACCCACCTTGATGTCCGGGTCGAGGTCGACGTCATTCGGATTGCCGTGATGCAGGTTGTGCTTGTGCACCCACCAGCCGTAGCTCATGCCGAGAAGGAGGTCGGCGGTGAGCAAGCCGACGAGCGCGTTCTTCCAAGCCGCCGCGAACATCTGACGGTGGCCGGCGTCATGGAGCTGGAATCCGAGCTGTCCCGTGACGATCGCAAGGCCTATCGCAGCCAGCGCCTGGACCCAGATCGAGGTGACCGCGAACAGCGCCACAAGACAGCCGACCAAAAGGATGAGATTCGTCGTGATGCTGAGGGCGTAGTAACCCGGTCGCTTCTTCAGCAAACCCGCATCCTGGATACGTCGCTTGAGAACCGCGTAGTCGCGCTGATTGACGGCACCCGTCTCCATGGGCGGCGCCGGTGCCTCTGCAGTCAAGATCGCCAACCTAACAGTTCTTGAGCTGGGACGTCGATGTGAGGCGATGGCCATACCATCTGGGGACGTGTCAGCCTCTGGCGCCGTTCGGACGCGGCCGCTCTCGCTGCCCGGCGTGCTCGTGCTCGTGCTCGTGCTCGCTTCGATCGCCTCCCCGTGGTCGATCAGCATCCCTCCGGCTCATGCCGCCTTGAGCTTCGGCTTTCAGACCCCCGCGTGCTGGCTGGCCGTCCTGGCCCTGATCGCCGCGGCGTTCGTCGAGCTTCGCGCGGCGGTGATCGCGGTCGCGGTGGCGGAAGCGGCGCTGATCGCCTGGTTCGGCTGGGCGATGTGGGTCGTCACCACGCCCCGCTTCGCGAGCCTCGGCTTTCCATTCGTCGGCACCGACCTCATCGGTCCAGGCTGGTACGCGGCGGCTGTCGCGCTGCTGCTGGCGGCGGGCGCCGTCGTCAAGGGCCTGCTCGACCGCGAGACTCCAATCGGCCCCGGCTTCTGGCTGTGGACCGCGATCCCTGGTTACGGTTTGATCCGGCTCGGCCGCTGGAGTCGCGGTCTGACGTGGACCCTGCTCTTCTCGGCCGCTCTTTATTTCGCGTCCACCGACTCCCCGGACCCGACGCAGTTTGCGGAGTACGGCCGCACCAACAACGTCCCGCCGGCCCTCCCGCGCGACCCGGAGTGGGTCCTGCTCGGCCTCGCGGCCGCGCTCTGGGCTCTGAGCATCGGCGTCACGATCGCGCAAAGGAGGCGCGCCGGCCGCAACTGAATTCCAGCTCGGGGCCCTTGCCAACCGCGGGACTTTAGGATTGAATTGGCAGTCGCTGCCGCCCTTGTCGCCTTTTCCGGAGGGGCCGATGGGGATCTTGCTGACTTTTCATCAGTCATATCAGCCGGTGCTCGACAGCATCTTGCTGTCCGCCCTGGTCGCCGGGCTTCCGCTCTACGTCCTATTCGTCATGCTCGCCGTGCTCCGGCTGGCGGCCTGGCTGTCGGCGCTTGGCGCCATGCTCACCGCCGCCGTCCTCGCCTGGTTGGTCTGGGGCATGCCCTTCGGCGTCACGGTCGGCACGGCCACCGAAGGCATGGCCTTCGGCCTGTGGCCGATCAGCTGGATCGTCCTCAACGCCGTCTTCTTCCATAACCTGACGGTCGCCAGCGGCGACTTCGACGTCATCAAGCGCTCGCTGACCCGCCTCACGGTCGACCGCCGCTTGCAGACCCTCCTCGTCGCCTTCAGCTTCGGGGCGCTCCTCGAAGGGATCGCGGGCTTCGGGGCGCCGGTCGCGATCACAGCTTCGATCCTGGCCAGCCTCGGTTTCGAACCGGTGACCGCCGCCGTCCTGGCGCTACTGGCCAACACCGCACCCGTGGCCTTCGGCTCGATCGGCATCCCGGTGGTGACCCTGGGCGCCCTGGTGGCGCCGATCCTCGGCCACAAGGACCCGACTTCGACCACCCTGGCGCTGTCGGCCATGGTCGGCCGCCAGCTGCCGCTGTTCTCGATCCTGATCCCGGCCTACCTCATCGTCGTGCTCGCCGGCTGGAAGCGGATGCGCGAGATCCTGCCCGCTGTGCTGGTCACCGGGATCTCGTTCGCCGTCGTCCAGTTCGTGATCTCCAACTTCGTCGGCCCGGAGCTGACCGACATCCTCGCCGCGCTGGTCTCGATGGGCTGCCTGGCCGTGCTGCTGAGGTACTGGCGGCCGGCCGAGGTCTGGCGGTTTGCGCACGAGACGGCGGCCGGAGGCCCGCGTCGAGTGGCCGGCGGCGCCGAGACCGGCACGAGCCCGGCACCTCCATTCGATCGCGTGGATTCAACGGGGCGGGTCCTGCGCGCCTATTCGATGTACCTGATCCTGGTCATCGTCATCCTCGTCGGCCAGATGGGCAACCTGCCCTTCTTCGCGGGCCATCCGGTGGGAGACGTCAAGACCGCCCTCGCCGCGCCGGCCAACGTCACGGCGGACCTGAAGTGCGGCACGCCGAGCTTCAAGCTCTGCCCGGAGCCCTGGCTCGGGCCGCTGCCGGCCCACGACCGCCAGGCGTTCAAGTTCCCGGACTGGAACTTTTACTGGCCCGGCACATACGAGATCAAGAAGGGCAAACCCGTCTCCCTGATCTTCCGCGAGAAGCCGATCGTCTCCAAGTCGACCGAGTACCCGCTGACATTCGATTGGAACTTCCTGGCCGCGGCCGGCTCGCTGGTCCTGTACGCGGTATTCATCGCTTTCCTGCTGATGAGGCTCCGTGGCTCGACCGTGAACTTCCTGACGGTGTACGCCAGGACGGTTCGCCAGCTGGCGCTCCCGATCGCGACGATTGCCCTGATCCTTGCGATCGCGCAACTGATGAACTATTCGGGCATGACCTCCAGCCTGGCGATCGCGTTGTCGAAGACCGGGTTCATATTCCCGTTCGTGGCGGCGTTCCTGGGCTGGCTGGGCGTCTTCCTCACCGGCAGCGACACCTCCTCGAACACGCTGTTCGGCCCGCTCCAGGCGCAGACCGCGCAGCAGCTCGGCAACGTGAGCCCGATTCTGACCGCCGGCACCAATTCATCAGGCGGGGTCATGGGCAAGATGATCAGCCCTCAAAACCTCTCGGTCGGAGCCGCCGGCGTCAACAAGGTCGGCTCCGAGGGCGAGATCTTCCGGCGGGTCATCGGCTACAGCCTCATCCTCACCAGCGCGGTCGGCGTCGTCGCGATGATCGAGGCTTACGTGATTCCCGGCATCATCCCCACGCCTTGAGCCCGGGGACCGGCTCCGAATTCAACCCAGGCTGGGGGCCCGGGCCAACAGACCGCACTGGTGGCCAGAGCCTCCATCCAACCCAGGGCGCTAGTCCCCCTCGATCCCACGCAGAACGTCCGCCCGCTCGTGAACTAGGGCGATGATCCTCTCGATCTGGCGATTCGCTAGGGAGTGCGTCTCGATCCAGCTCACAGCCGCGGACAGGCGCTCCTCGACTCGGTCCGCCAGACGAGCGAGCCGACTCGCGTACAAGCGCACCGAAAGATCAAGCTTCGCCATCTCCTTGCGCCAGTGGACTGGCTGAATCGCTCTGGGATCGAACATTCCGTTGATTGAAGTCGCCATGTCTTTGGTCAGATGCCCATAGACGTGGGTCGAGAGGAGGTCATAGGCCGGCGCCAGTCTGACACCGTCTTGATGAAGGATCGAGAAATTCTTGGCGTGGGCATCTGAATTCCCGATCAGATAGTTGAACGCAATGCGGTCGATGAGCTCGGGGACGTCATCAGCTACATCGACTGACCACCTGTTGAGGAGCGAAACGTAGCGGCCTGCGTCCGGGCCGCCATCCTTCTCGTACTTGAGTCGCCCTGGGACTCCGAGAGCCTGGCAGAGGTCTTCCTGATGTATTCGCTCTACCTGAGCATTTCTTGAAGCTCGGTCGTATCGGCTAATCAGCAATGCGGGATCGCCGCCGATGTCGATGACGCTGACGTCAGGCGCCGCGATTCCAGACTCGCGGGCAAGCGTCATGCAGAAGCCCTCGTTTGCGACGAGCCCTGGATAAGCCAATTCGCGGCCGCGGCGGCCGCGGCGTTCAGAAGATGAGGGCTTAAGAATGTGCGTTGAAGGTGTTGTGCCTCTGGGCAGCCCTATCCGCTCTCCGTCTCGAACAACCGCCATCTTGTCTTGGGCTCCCGCCAGGCTTATGCGGATGTCCTCTCCCGGTTCGACTGCGAGCGGCCTGGTGGCGAGTTCCGAGACCGTCTCAGCTAATTGGTCGGCGTTAAGCCATTCCACGCCCTCATGACGCGCGGCCTCGAGATCAGTGCCCTCAGGAACGATCGAGTACGCCCCCGCGCAGTCGCGGCCGATTTCGCGGAGAAAGCCAAATACGTCATTCGGCTCAAGCCGCAGACGAACAGCGAGGCGATCACGCGCGGATCCCTCGGGAAGCAGCCCTTCAAAGAATGGAAGAAGTTCAGACTGTGTATACGGCGCTTCGCGGACCGGAAGAGACGTGCTGATCACCGGTAGCTCCGCTCGTGACTTGACCAAATCGGGCTGGTAGATCAACCGAAGCTGATCGTCCCCGTTGCGTTCAAGGGTCGCCACAAGCTCAGTGGTGCGCGTCACCCACAAGCGCTCAGCTACCACCGGCACCCTCCCCCGAGGTTCGCTCATAATCCCGGCTCCGCGAGACAACCTCCAAGTCGAGCGACAAGGTCCGGAGCAGCTTCAGAACCGTATCCAGGTTCACGGTTCCTCGGCCTTCTTCCATCTTCTGGACGGCGCTTCGAGCTACGTTCGCGCGCTGAGCCAGCTCGATCTGAGTCATTCGTTTGGCACGTCGCGCGCTTCTCAGCGCTCGTCCCAACTCGCGCGGTTCGAAGACCTTACTCTTCATGCTTGCGATCGCAAGCATATCAGGTTCTCGTTCAGGTTGCTTGTGATCGCAAGCATCTGGCTCTGATCGGTAGGATTGCTTGCGATCGCAAGCGCGAACCTCAGGTTCGATTCGACGTCAAGCTGGTGACCACGGCCATCATGCCGACCCTCGCGCTTCAGCCGGCTAACTTCAGCCAACCCCGCCGTTCAGCTGCTGCTGATCGTCGTGATTGCTCCGATCCGAGGTCTGCTCTGGATCGCGACCAGCGTGAGGGCGCCGGTGTCTCTCTCAAGTTGGGTGCCTGAGGCCCAACGGACCGAACATTGTTTCGTAGCGCAGAACCGTGATGATTGGGTTAGTACCAGTCGACAAAGTCGCTAAAGTTGACAAACTCGCGATCGAATGCTAAATTGCGCCAATGGCAACGGCGATCCCGACTCTGCTCAACGTACGTGAGACTGCACGCCGGCTCGGCGTTTCCGAGGCTACCGTCCGGAACTGGGCTAACCGAGGTGTGCTGCGAGCTGGCCGCCTTCCGGGCTCTGGCTTTCGACGCTTCGACGTCGGCCAGATAGAGCGTATGCGGCAGGAGATGCTCACCCAACTAGCGCCGTTCGATGAGGGCCCCGTGATTGAGCGACGGGCACGCGGCCGAATCGTTCGCGGGGACGACGACTGACGCTAGAGTTGGCCGGTGCCGGAGATCCGACCCGCCGACTCGGCGTATTACGAAATACGGATCCCGCTCCTGAGCCAAGGCGACATCTTCCGAGAGGTTCCGCTCGCGTACCCGGTCCCCGGGCAGATCGTTGAGGAGCAGACGAGCGGCGGTGTGCGTCATTTTCTGGCCGGTCCTTTGGAGATCGGGCCGGCGATGCTCATCACGCCAACCTGCTCCATGCGCGCGCAGAAGGAACCAGGAAAATACGCGCATCCCGTGCGCACGCTGGTTCCGATCATGCCGATCGAATGGGCGCTTGAGAAAGGACAACTGACAGCAAGCTCGGGCTAGCACGCAAGTACGACGGCCTGATCAACTACATGTACCTTCCCCACAACGATGCCAGCGGTCTGCCCGAGAGCCTAGCTCTCCTGTACATGCCCGTCACGATGCACCACGACATCATTGACGGCCTACGAACGACCCAGCTCGCTGTCGAAGGCGCTCGCCAACTCCACCGCAAGCTGGTGTGGTTCGAAACCTCGTGGCAGGAACCGCGCGCGACGTTCGCCCCGGCACTCGACTAGAAGTAGACGCTTCGCTTTGCGGGCTGTTCGATGCCCACCGACCTAAGGGCAGACCTCACATGCGAGCCAGCAGATCGGCTTTCTTTGCCGCGAACTCCTCATCGGTGAGTAGCCCGTTGTCGCGCAGCTCAGCAAGCTGCTTGATCTTGCCGGGAATATCCTCAACTGGGGGCGGGCTAGGTGCAGCTATCGACTGAGAACCGATTCCGCGACGCTCCCTTGCGGCACCGGACGCATCTTGAAGTTTCTGCGCGAGACCCGGTGCTTTGTCAGTCTCAAAGACGAGAGCCAATCGACGGGCGCCGTCATCGTATTCAACGTTCAGATACTGGTGGTGATGGCCGGCTTGCTTCTTCCAAGCGAACGCGAACACCCCGACTGCGAGCAACCGAGTTGCCGTGACACGACGCTCGATTTCGTTCTGTGTCTGAGCCACGGCGGAGACACAGGCAAGGTCGTACTGCGCTTGCTTGAAGCCGGACCGTAGTTGCAAGAAGTCACCAGAGAGCGAAAGCCCCTGGGATACGCAGCCGACGGTGACCGGCGTTCCATCCGATAGGACTAGCAGTCGATCCGACCGGCAATCGGGTCGCTGGCGATTGGCGTAGCGGACCAGCTCGCGGCGCAGCTGCCGGCTGACCGGCACGCGCCGGAATTTCGCGCCTTTGCCGCGCTTGATCTTCAGGAAGGCGGCGTCGCCGTCGTCCTCGACGTCGTCATTGGTCAGGGCGCAGAGCTCGCCGACTCGCATCCCGGTGCCAAGCAAGATCCCAACCGCGATCCGCGGCCAGCCCTCGCTGGTCGCGTCCAGGACGGCGGCAAGCTGCTGCTGGCTGAAGCTCTCCTGGAAGTGGCCGTGCAGGCTATTGTCAGCGATGCCGCGCTCCAGCTCCTGGGCCAGGTAGCGCTTGAACTCGAGGCCAGTCAGCTCGGCCAGGGTCTTGGCCGAGCCGTAGCGCTGGTACCACTCCATCTTGTGCGCGTACCAGGCGATCGTCCGCTGGCTGCGGCCGCGAACCTGGAGCTCGAGCAGCCATTCCCGGACCAGGGGCTCGATCCGGTAACGGCTGGCCAGCTCGGCCTCCGGATGAGGCAGGGGTGCCGGCAGGGCGAGCTCGACAGTTTCCGGAGCGGCCCGGACCAACCGCTCGGGGACCGCCCGCGGGCGGCCGCCGAGACCCCGCGAGGCGCGAAAGGCAGGCCATCGGTTTTTGAATAGCGCATCGGTTTTTGGCTTCTGGCTGGCGAAACGGACACTTTGGGGACACCTCCCTTTACTGGCGCCTTCAGCACCTGGTTGCCGAAGTCCTGAAGACACCGAAACCCGGCCCAAAGGACCGGGTTCCGAATTCAATTTAGCCTTGAGGCGCCTTCCCAGAAAGCACCGTAACGATGCCCCCGCAGCCGGTCGTTACAGCTGCATGGTGCCGAGAGCGGGAGTCGAACCCGCACGTCCTTGCGGACATCGGTTTTTGAGACCGACGCGTCTGCCTGTTCCGCCACCTCGGCGATGCCGTAACGAGCCACGACCATACCATTGGGCAATGCGAGTCGCCCTGATCCCGTGCTTGGCCGTCCTCATCGCCGGCTGTGGACCGTCGCTGGCCCCCTCCGCCGCGGGATCCCCGCGGACCGCGCAAAGCTCGGTCGCGTCGGCCCCCAGGGTCGAGCCGCCGCCGGTATCCCCGCCGGCCGCCCCAGGCACCAATCTGCCCTCGTTTGCCTGCGCCGACACGGGTGGCGGCAGGACCGGGGTCGCCAACGCCGTCGCCGCCAGGGTCGCCGCGCAATCCGGTTTTGACCGCTTTGTGCTCCAGTTCGACTCGAGCGTGCCCACGTACACGGTCAAGCGCCAGGCCAAGCCGGTCTTTGCGAACGGAGCCAGCGGCCAGACGATCACCCTCAGCGGCAACGCGGGCGTCCTGGTGCAGGTGCACTCCGCCACCGGCACGAGCACCTTCACCGGCCCCACGGCCTTCACCCAGCCCGAATATCTCGTGCTCAACGAGGCCCGGCTGACCGGGGACTTCGAAGGCTACGTGTCGTGGGGCTTGGGCCTGAGCCGCGCGGCCTGCATGCGCACCTTCACGCTCGCCGACCCGCCTCGCCTGGTGGTCGACTTCCAGACGGCCTCCGGCTAACCTTCCCCGGCGATGGCCGTTCAGCCACCGCCGGCCCCGGTCGCCACACAGCAGGCACTGCCCCCGGGGGCGCCGCCAAAGTCCGGCTGCTCCGGCCGTGGCTGCGGCTGCGGCTGTCTGGTGGCATTGCTGCTGGTGCTGTTGCTGGGGGGAGGCGGCGGCTACTACTTCCTCGTCGTCCGAGCGCAGGCCGGCGTCCCGGCGCCCGCGGCGCTGGTCATCTTCAGCCCCGCCGTCGACGTCGGCGACCACGACTCCAACTACAGGGCCGGCGTCGCGGGCCAGCAGCTCAACGCCGGCAACTCGGTGCGGTCAGACCAGCACGGCCACGCCGCCATCCAGTTCCCCGACGGCTCCTACGTGCGCCTGTCGCCCGGCACGACCGTGACGGTCACCGCCGCCCAGCTCAAGCAGGACGGCACGCTGCAATCGGCGGGCGTGGTGCAGAAGGTCGGGCGAACGTTCTCGAACGTGCAGCACCTGGTCGGCGGCGCGAGCTTTCAGGTCGGCGGCCACTCCGTGAGCGCCTCGGTCCGCGGCACCCAGTTCGAGGTCCTGGTCCGAGCCGACCACTCCAACCTCATCAAGGTCTTCGACGGCACGGTCACGGTCAGCGGCGCCACCACCGCCACGATCCACGCCGGGCAGCAGATCGAGGCCGACGCCAACGGCAAACTCTCCAACCCGCGTCCGATCCAGCCCGAAGTGCGGGATCCCTTCGCCCTCTCAACCCAATGCACCCAGGCGGCCTTGGCCGGCAACAACGCCGGGACCGTGCAGACGGCGAGCGGAGACAACCTCACCACCGGCCAGACGGCTGAGAGCGACTACAACTCTCCCGGCGGCGACCTGAGCCTTGCCTTCTGCTACCCGGGCAGCTTGATGAGCGTGATGGTCACCGATGCCAACGGACGGGCCCACTTCAAGCAGGGTCCGCCGCCGATCGTCCTGAAGATCGCCAACGGACCGCCCGGCCTCTACAGGGCGATCGTGCGCGCCCTCAACCTACCGTCAGGCGGCGAGCCCTACTCGATCAGCTTCGCCACCGACGCCGGCTGCGCCGCGGGCAACGTCGACAGCGGCACGGTGGTCCGGCAGACCCTGAGCAACGCCGAGATCGCGCAGGCGCTGCAACGGTCGGGGGCGACGGGAGTCACCCTCCAGGTGCTGGGCACCTCGGCCACCTCGGCCCGCATCCACTACCACTCCAACCTCGGCGGCGTCCCGCTCGCCTGGACGGTGGTCTTCTACGCGGCAACGCCGAACCTGGGGGCGGTCATCAGCCAGGTCGCCGTCCAGGGCATCAACGTCACCACCGAAGTCGTCTCCAGGCTGACCTCGGCCGCGGCACGTCCATCACCTCGATCCCCTCCGACTTCATCGTCGACCGGGTCTACTCCTGCAACGGCGCGGGCGGGGACATGATGGTGATCGAGGGCCACCGGTGAGCGCCCAGGCAAGCGACGTAAGCGGGCTGCGTTAGGCAATCCTTGAAGTATCGTTCCGGGGCAGCATGGCAGCCGTAAAGGCCCGAACGCCGCCCAAGCGTCGAGGCGGCCGCCGCCTGCTCATCGTGCTCACGGTCATCGCGCTGCTCGTGGGCGGAGCGATTTTCTGGCTCGACTCGGTCGCCCAGGCGGCGGTCAACGCGGCGGCCACGCTGACGGTCTTCCAGCCTGCGGCGTCTGTGGCGCGCGACGGCGGCGGTTACTCGACGGCGGCGACCGGCGCCCTCGTCCAACCGGGCGACTCCGTCAAGACCGACGCCAAGGGCCGGGCGTCGATCCAGCTCCCCGACGGCACGCTCACGCGGCTGGCGAGCAACACGGAGATCACCCTGACCTCAGCCCACTTCTCCAAGACCGGCAACCTTCACGACGTCCGGCTCACCCAGAAGATCGGCCGCACGCTGACCAACGTCCAGCGCCTGGTGGCCGGCGCCAGCTTTCAGGTGGCCGGGCAATCCGCCGTCGCCTCCGTGCGCGGCACCAGGTTCGAGATCCTCGTCAACGCCGATGGCTCGATGCTGGTCAAGCTCTTCAACGGCGAGCTGGACTTCGACGGCAAGAATCACGTCCACCTCATCGCCGGCCAGCAGGCCCTGGCGGACCCACAGGGCAACATCGGCAACCCGGGCCCCATCCAGCTGGATCCCAGCGATCCGTTCGGGCCCGCGCTGGCGGCGTCTGATGCGTCGAGCGCGGGGACCACGCCCGGCACCGAGCAGGACTTCATCGGCGCGCCCCTCCACAACGGCGAACAGCATCAGTACACGTACAGCTACGCCGGCGGCGGCCTGGTCAAAGCCGCGCTCGGCTATCCCGGCAGCGCCATGCAGCTTCGGGTCGAGACCCCTGACGGCCAGAAGTACACCGGCAGCGGCCCTTCACCGATCGTCGTCGTCGTCAACAACGCACCGGCCGGCATTTACTCGATCGTCGTGATCGGAGTCAGCGGGCTGGGGACCGACGGCGAGGAACCGTTCCTTGCGGTGGCCGCAGTGGAACCGTGCGTCTCCTCCAACATCGACCAGAACGGCGCGATCCGGCGCGGCTACACATCAAAGGAACTGGTGGGCGCGATCATGGTCAACGGCCTCTCCAATCTCAACCTGACGGTCACCGGCGACACGCTTGCGGGAGCGATCGTCACGGGCACCGGGACCTACAACGGCGTCGGGTGGACGGGCTCGGTGGTGCTCGTTGCGAGGGGCGGTCTGATCGAGATCACGGCCGTGGGCGGGACCGTGTTCGGATTGAACGTTCCCGCTCAGCAGATCGTGCAGCAGATCGGCTCGGCGGTCGGCCAGGACCCGTCAAACCTGAATCCAGGTTTCGTCGTCGACCGCCTGTTCACGTGCACCGGCGTCGTGATGATCGACGGCCGCCACGGCTGACAGAACCCGCTCCCCGCTCATCGCCTGCGCGGGAGGTCGGTGCTCAGGGCTGGCCGAGCAGGTGGTGCGTGAACCGCATCAGGATGGATAGGCCGGAACCCTCCAGCAGCCACGCCATCTCAGCCGCCCCAACCACCAGCACCAGCACCGCGCTCAACCCGATGCTGCCGCGGTGCATGACCGGCTGCAACCAGTGAACCGGGGCGGGATCGCCGCCGGGAGACGTGATCGTGCCCTCGAGGCTGTCGAGCAGGGCGCCCGCGGTCGCCGGCCGGCGAGCCGGATCCCGGTCCATCGCGTTCTGAAGCACGGAGGCGAACGGCGCCGGGAGGTCGGGCACGACGTCGAGCACACTGGGCGGGGTTTCGTAAAGGCGCCGGCTCAGAGTTTCGATCCAGCTCTTGGAGGAGAACGGACGGCGCCCTGTCACCGCTTCGAAGATGATCGCGGCGAACGAGTAGACATCGGCACGGCCGTCGACGTCGCGTCCGACCAGGCGCTCCGGCGCCACGTAGTCAGGAGCGACCGGACCGCCCGCGCCCGGACCGCCCGCGCCCGGACCGGTGTTGAACGAGGCGACGGTGGCGAGACCGAAGCCCGTCAGCAGCGTGCGGCCGTCGTCCGCAAGCAGGATGTTCGCCGGCTTGACGTCGCAGTGAGTGGTCGCGCGCGAGTGCGCGTAGTCAAGCGCGCTTGCAATCGGCCGCAGCAGGGCGATCACGCCGAGCGGCTCGTATCGATCGCCGGCTCCGAAAACGTCGTCAAGCGTGCGGCCGGCGACCATCTCGGTCACCAGGTACGGAGACCCGCCGTCGTAGGCCAGCTCGTACAGCCGCGGAATCGCCTCGTGCTCGAGCGACGCATACGAGCGCAGCTGGAGCAGGAACCGGCGCGAGAAACTCACATCGCGCGCGACGCTCGCGCCGATGGTTCGCACCGCGACGCGCCGCCGCAGTCGCGGATGCTCCGCCTCGTACAACGAGCCGAGGCTGTCGGTCTCGAGCTCCCGCAGCACGCGATACCCGCCAACGTGTTGGTGGCCGTTACTCTCGACCTTGGGCTGGGAGCCATTCCGCTGCGGACCTTCCTGTCCCACGAAACTTGAACTTTAGGCCACGGGCCCCGGATCAGGTGCAGGGCGCCTACCCGGAAGCCGCCCCGCAGCCACGGGCACCTCTGGTGTCGGCGAGAGGATTTGAACCTCCACGCCCTTTCGGGCACCAGCTCCTAAGGCTGGCGCGTCTGCCATTCCGCCACGCCGACAACGACGCCAAAGATAGTCCGCCGCGGACCCAACGATGGCTGGCGAGCACCGGCTCAGAAGTTCTCGATCTTCACCGGTTCGATCTCGTCGGCGGTCTCGAAACCGAAGATCTGGGCTAGGAAGCTCATCTCCCCCTCGATGGAGCGCCGGATGTTCTTGTCCTGGCGAAACCCGTGCTGCTCACCTTCGAAAGCCACGTAGGCGAAGGGCAGCTTCTTCTTCACGCAGGCGGCGACGAATTGCGCGGCCTGGCTGGGTGGCACGATCTTGTCCTCGAGGCCCTGGAACAGGATCACCGGGCAGCTGAGGTCGTCCGCGAAATTGACCGCGGAGCGCTCCCGATAGAGGTCGGCGCGCTCCGGGTACGGGCCGACGAGCGTGTCCACGTAGCGCGATTCGAACTTGTGCGTGTCCTGGACGAAGGTTTCCAGATCGCCGACGCCGAAGTGACTGGCGCCGGCGTTGTAGAAGCGCCTCTTGGTCACGGAAAGCAGCGTCGTGTATCCACCAGCCGAACCGCCGGTGATCGAGACGCGATCGGCGTCGACCAGGCCCCGTTCGACCAGGTGGCGGGCGGCGTTGATGCAGTCATCGACGTCGACCACGCCCCAGTTACCGTTCAAGCGCAGGCGGTACGCGCGGCCGAAACCGTTCGAGCCGCCGTAGTTAACGTCGACGATGGCGAAGCCTCGGCTCGTCCAATACTGATACTCGAGGTTGAAGTTCGGGCCGGCGGCGCCGGTCGGTCCGCCATGACAGCGCACCATCAGCGGCGGCTTGGCTTCAGGCGGCGCCTCGAAATCCGTGTTCTTCGGTGCGTAGTAGAAGGCATGCGCGCTGAGCCCCCCTTCGGTTGGGAACTCGATCGCCTGCGGGATGCTGAAATAACCGGCGTCGACGTGAGCGGAGTTGGAGACCTTCGCCACCTCCTGGGCGCCGGTGTCGAGGTCGACCACCAGGACCCTTTCCGAGAGGGTGGGCGAAGCCGCGAACGTGGCCGCCCGCCGCCCGCTCACGACCAGGCTGTTGAGGGACGTGTACCCAAGCTCGACCTGCTTGAACGTGCCGCCATTGAGGTCGATGCGGCCGAGCTTGGTCCCTCCGGTCTCCGAGAACACGCACACGATCTCGTCCTCGCCGAAGAATCCGTAATGCGTCATGCCGAAGACCCACTGCGGCGCCCCGAACTCGGCGGCACGCGGGCAGACGGGCTCGTCGCCCTCGCCCCGCGCGCGGTAGAGATTCCACCAGTCGCTGCGATCCGAGACGAAGTACAGCTCACCCGAGGGAGACCACTCCGGCTGGTAGATGGATTCGGCTCTGCCGCCGGCGACGAAGCGGGACGACGTGACACGTCCCTCGCCGTCCAGCTCTCCAACCCACAGCTCGGTGCCGTCCCATGGCATGTTCGGGTGGTTCCACGTGAGCCATGCGAGCCGTCTGCCGTCCGGGCTGAGCCTGGGCGATGAGTAAAAGTCGTTGCCGGTGGCGACCGTGACGGCGGCGTGCTCCCCATTGACGTCCACCGCCACGAGCGAGGTCACCGCCTCGCGAGCGCCCGTGGTGTGGTCCTCGCGAACCGCAAAGAGCCGTCCGCGCCGCGCATCCACGACCACGTCCGCGTGCCGCACGTCGACCAGCGCCGTGATCGCCTTGGGCGTGCCGCCCCGCTCTTGCCGGTACAGCCTTTGGTCGTTGAAGTTGACGAACCACACGCTGCCGCCGCTCACCGCAAACTGACCACCGCCATACTCATGGACGCGCGTGCGCGCGTTGAAGCCGGGCGGGGTCACATCGGCGACGGCGCCGTCCGCACCGCGGCGCACGACGACGACGCGTCCCTGCTCGTACGGACGCAGCTCGGTCCAGTAGAGGTCGTCGCCGTCCCATCGCACCATCGCGTTGCGATAGCTCACCGTGTTCTCGAGGTCGAGGTCGAGAGTGATGGGCGAAGCCCAGGACCCGTACGGCGCGACCTTGCGTTCGCTCATGGCTTCGGCCGGCGGACGATCAACGCATCGCCCTGGCCGCCACCGCCGCACAGCGCCGCCGCACCGGTGCGCAGCCCGCGCCGCTTCAGCTCATGGGCGACCGTAAGCACGAGTCGCGCTCCGCTGGCGCCGATGGGGTGACCGAGCGCGACCGCCCCGCCGTTGACGTTGACGCGCTCCTCGTCGAGCTCGAGCATGCGAGTCGCGTTGAGCGCGACCGCGGCAAACGCCTCGTTGATCTCGACCAGGTCCAGCTCATCGACTTCGAGACCGGCCTTCTTGAGCGCGTGGCTGAGCGCCAGTGCGGGCACGGTGTGCAGCCACGCGTAGCGGTCGGCGCTCATCCCGTGCGCCACCACCTCGGCGAGCGGCTCGACCTCCAGCCTGCGGGCTCGCTCCTCCGACATGACGACCACCGCCGCCGCCCCGTCAGAGATCTGTGACGCGTTGCCGGCAGTGATGGTGCCCTCCCGCTTGAAGGCGGGCGCCAGCTTGCTCAACGACTCCACCGTCGTCCCAGGTCGCACGCCCTCGTCCCGCTCGACCTTGACTGGATCGCCTCGACGCTGGGGCAGCGCGACCGCGACCACCTCGCCCGCGAGCGCGCCACTGTCCCACGCCGCCTGGGCTCTCTGGTGGGAGCGCGCGGCCCACGCGTCCTGCTCCTCACGGCTCAGCTCGAGCTCGCGGTTGACCTCGTCGGAGCTCTCCCCCATGTGCTGCCCGGTGAACGTCGACCACAGGCCGTCGTGGACCATGGAGTCGACCATCTCGCTGTTGCCCATCCGGACGCCAAACCGCGCCTTGGGCACGAGGTACGGCGCCTCGGACATCGATTCCATGCCGCCCGCGACCACCACCTCCACCTCGCCCGCGCGGATGAGCTGGTCGGCCAGGGCGATGGCGTTGATGCCGGAAAGGCAGACCTTGTTGATGGTGAGCGCGGGCACCTCTGGCGGGATCCCGGCCTCGATCGCCGCCTGGCGCGCGGTGATCTGCCCGGCACCGGCCTGCAGGACCTGGCCCATGATCACGTAGTCAACCTCGGAGCCTTTGACGCCCGCCCGCTCGAGCGCGGCTCGGATGGCGCGGGCGCCCAGGCTGGCCGCCGAAACGTCCTTGAAGGCACCCCCGAATTTGCCGAAAGGTGTGCGCGCGCCCGCTACGATCATGGTTGCCATACGGCCAGTCTAAGGAGGCTAGCTCGGTCATGAGAAGCGCTTTACTGGCGATCGACCTCCAAGCCGATTTCGTCCAGGGCGGCAACCTACCCGTGCCCAACGGCCTGCAGGTCGCGGCGCAGATCGCCCGTCACATCCGGCATTTCAAGACCGAGTACGCGTTCGTCGTCGCGACGCGCGACTACCACGAGGATCCGGCAGACCACTTCTCCCCCCAGCCGGACTACCACGCCACCTGGCCGCCTCACTGCGTCATCGGCACCCTCGGGGCGGCGTTCGTCCCCCCGATCGCCAACCTGGTCAGGGAGAAGCTCATCCAGACCGTGGTCAGCAAGGGCCGGCACGCGGCCGCCTACTCCGGCTTCGAAGGGCTCGATCCCCGCGGCCACCACCTCGTGGATGTCCTGAAGGAGGCTCGGATCGACCACATCGACGTTTGCGGCATCGCCACCGACTACTGCGTCAGAGCGACGGCGCTCGACGCGCGCAAGAACGCCTTCCAGGTGCGCGTCCTGGTCAACCTGTGCGCGGCGGTCAACGAGGCGACCGGGCAGCAGGCGATGGACGAGCTCAAGGCGGCCGGCTGCCAGCTGCAGGCGGCGACGGCGCCCTAGCCGCGCCCCGGCGGGAGGGCGGCACGCGCTGACGCCGACCCCCTCCACCGAGGGAGCGAGCGGGATGGCTGTCAACTCGCTTGGGGGGTCTAGGCGGGTGTGCCCTCGTATTTGAACGAGACGTTCAGGCGCACCCGGTAGGTGGCGACCTGGCCGTCCTCGATGGTCAGGTCCTGCCTCACCACCTCGGCGACGCGGAGGTCGCGCAGGGATTTCGACGCGGTCTCGACGGCGCTCTTGGCGGCCGCTTCCCAGGACTGGCTGCTGGTCCCCACCAGCTCGGTCACCCGGTAGACGCTGTCAGCCATGGTGCCACCTCCTATGAATCGCGGTGCTGGCTCGAGCCCCACTCCCTGACCCTGCCCCGAATGGGGAGGGGACTATTCTCGCGCAGGTCAGGGGCGGATGCGAGCGAGGCCGCGGAGGTCCGAGAGCGACTCGGCGACCCGGCCCGCAAGCGCGTCCGGTTCTGAGCCCCGGAGGTAGATGACCTGCTCCGTGATCCCCAATTCCAGGTACCCGGCGGACTGCTCCAGGAGCCGGCCGCGCTCCTTGCCGTCCCAGCTGAACTGGATCGACCGGCGAATCTCCGCCGGATCTCGCCCGACGGCCCCACATGCCTCATCGAACCTCCCGATCAGGGCGCTCAAGAACTCGACGCCGTTGTCGCCGGAGATGTTCCACACGTCGGCGTGGCGCGCGACCAGGCGCAGGGTGCTCGGCCCGGAGGCCCCGATCCAGAGCGGCGGGTGGGGTTTTTGGATGGGCTTCGGGTTGGAGATCGCATCCTTGAGGTGGTAGTAGCGGCCGTCGAAGTTGGTGCGCTCCTGCGTGAGAAGCGACTTGATGATCTGCAGCGATTCGCTGAGGCGGCCGACACGATGGTCGAGGCCCTCGATGCCGTACATCTGGTGCTCGATCTCCGCCCACGCGGCGCCGAGGCCGAACTCCAGCCGGCCGCCCGACAGGTGGTCGACGGTGACGGCCATCTTCGCCAGCAACGCGGGGTTGCGATAGGTGTTGCCGGTGACCAGGCAGCCGATGCGCACGCGCTTGGTCGCCTCGGCCATCGCGGCCTGCAGCGTCCAGCCTTCGTAGATGGGCCGGTCGGGGCCGCCGTCGCCGATCGACGCGAGATGGTCGAAGTCCCAGACGTGGTCGAAGCCGGCCTCGTCGGCGATGCGCCAAACCGTGCGCAGGGCTTCGATGGTGCAGACCTGCCCTGACAGCTTCAGCCCGAACCTGAGTGGATGCGTCATGGCGAGTCAGCCCCCATCCGGTGGTAAGAATAGTGGCGATGGATCCAAAGCTGAAGAAGACCGAGGCGGATTGGAGGCGCGAGCTGACCCCGACGCAGTACCACGTGCTGCGTGAGAAGGGCACTGAGCGGCCCTTCACCGGCGAGTACTGGGACACACACGCGCCGGGCGTGTACCTCTGCGCCGGCTGCGGCGCCAAGCTCTTCGGATCGGAGACCAAGTTCGACGCCCACTGCGGCTGGCCGAGCTTTTACGCCCCGGCCGATGACGCGCCCATCGACGAGCACCGCGACGAGAGCCACCTCATGATCCGCACCGAGGTCACATGCGCCAACTGCGGCGGCCATCTCGGCCACGTCTTCGACGACGGCCCCGAGCCGACGGGCCTGCGCTACTGCATCAACTCGGCGTCGATCAAGCTCGAGCCCACTCCTCCCCGCTAGCGTGAAGGCTGGCGCGGCAGGAGGCGCCGTGTGGGCCGCCATCCCACCTCGCTTGCGCGCAGGCGCACGGTATCCTCGTAACCCGATGGAGATCGTCCGCAACATCACGCGCCACAAGCTGCGCAGCTTTCTGACGATCTCGGGCATCGTCATCGGTGTCCTCGCCCTGACGACGATGGGGGCGCTGGCCGAAAACTTCAACGCGCTCCTGGACGGCGGCGTCACCTACTTCGGCTCCAACATCCAGGTCGGCCCGCCCGACGGGGAATCGGCCTCGCTCCTCCCGATCTCGAAGATCGAGGAGATCAAGCAGGTGCCGGGCGTCGCCGCGGCATTTCCCTCCTACGGCTTCTCGGCCAAGCCGGGCGCGATCACGACGGTCAGCTTTGGCGTGCCCGACACGATCGTCGCCACCGACCCGGCCGAGGCCGCCTGGGCGGGCCTCAAGGTGTCCTACGCTCAAGGGCATTCGATCGACGCCGATTCAAGCGGTGAGGTCGTCCTCGGCTCCACCATCGACAAGGAGTTCAAAAAGAAGATCGGCGACACCATCGACCTGCCGATCAAGCCCGCCGACGCCAAGCCCGACTTCGTCAACCACACCTTCAAGGTCGTGGGCATCCTCAACCCGACCCGCACGGCGCCCGATACGTTCGCCTACGTCAACATCACCGACGGGCAGATGCTGCTCAGGGACAGCCTGCCCATCGCCATCCGCGGCCAGATCGACGTCAGCCAGATCGCGGAGGGCATCGATGTCTACGGCAAGTCGGGGACGCCGATCAGGGAGCTGGACAAGACCGCGGATCGCATCAACGCGCAGGTCCCCGGCGTCAAGGCGATCAGACCCAGCCAGATCGTGAACAGCTTCAAGTCCGGCGGCGCGATCTTCACCGCCATCACGACCGCCGCCGCCCTGCTGGCGCTGATCATCGGCGGCCTCTCGGTCGTGAACACCATGTTCATGGCGGTCGCCGAGCGGGTGCGCGAGATCGGCCTCAAGAAGGCGGTCGGGGCGACGACCTTGAACGTGATGGGCGAGTTCCTGATCGAGGCGACGCTGATCGGTCTCGTGGGCGGGATCGTCGGCTACGCCATCGGCGCCGGGATCACGATCTTCGCCAACGCGACCACGCCACCTGGCCAGTCGACGCTGTTCCTGATCACGCCCAACCTCACGATCCTGGCGATCGGTTTTGCCACGGTGCTGGGCGCGGTCGCCGGCGTCCTCCCCGCGTGGCGCGCGGCCCGCCTCGACCCCGTCACGGCGCTGAGGAACGAATAGGTGGCGGCCATCCAGCTCGAGAGCCTGACCAAGCACTACAAGCGAGGCTCCGAGGTGATCCGCGCCCTGGACGGCGTGACGCTCGAGATCGGCAAGGGCGAGTTCCTAGCCGTCGTCGGCCGGTCCGGCAGCGGCAAGACCACCATGCTCGACCTGATGGGCCTTCTGCTGCGTCCCACCGCCGGCCGGCTGGTGATCGACGGCGTCGACACCAGCAAGCTCGGCGACCGGCAGAGGGCGCAGGTGCGCGCGCGGAAGGTGGGCTTCGTCTTCCAGGAATACAACCTGCTGTCCGGGCTCGACGTCCTGGAGAACGTGATGATGCCGCTGCGCTACGTCAAGAACGGCAGCGACGGCCGGCTACGCGCTCTCGAGCTGCTCGAGCGGGTCGGCCTCACCGACCGCATACGCCACCGCCCGACCGAGCTTTCGGGCGGCCAGGCCCAGCGCGTCGCCATCGCCCGCGCGATGATCAATCAACCCTCGCTCATCCTGCTGGACGAGCCGACCGGCGCAGTCGACACCGAGACGGCGCAGCAGCTGGTCGACCTGCTCAAGCGCCTCAATCAGGAGGACTCAGTCACGGTCGTCATCGTCACGCATGACCTCGACATCGCCGGCCAGGCGAGCCGCCAGATCCGGCTCAAGGACGGCACGGTCGTAAGCGACCAGGCGGCGGCGACGATTCCAGTAGCCTAGACAGCGCTCAACGCTTTCATGAAAATCGGACTTGGACTTCCAAACGCGGTTCACAGCCTGCGCCAAGGGCGGCGCCTGGTTGAGCTGGCCCGTCGCGCCGACGAGCTCGGCTTCTCGTCGCTTGCGACCATCGGCCGCATGGCATATCCCAGCCACGAGGAGCTCATCGCGCTGGCGGCCGCGGCCGGCGCCACCGAGCGGATCGGCCTGATGACCGACATCCTGCTCGCCCCCACGCGCGATCCGCTGCTCCTGGCCAAACAGGCGGCCACGCTGGACCAGGTGTCGGGTGGTCGTTTCGTCCTGGGCGTGGGCGTCGGCTCGCGGCCGGACGATTACGCCGTCACGGGAGATTCTTTCAACGACCGGGGTAAGCGGTTGGATGCGGCGCTCGACCTCATGCACCGGGCATGGCGCGGCGAGCAGGTGCCGGGGACGGACAAGCCCGTGACCCCGCGGCCTGTGAACAACCACTCCGTGCCGATGATGTTCGGGGGCCGGGCGGACCAGTCGATCGCACGCGTCGTCAGATACGGAATCGGCTATACGCAGGGCGGCGGGACCCCGGAAGGGCTCAGGGTCATGATGGACAGCGTCAATACCGCGTGGCTGGAAGCCGGTCGCTCGGGCAAGCCGCAGTTCCGAGCCCTGGCGTACTTCACGATCGGCGACGAGACGCACACGGAGGCTCACGCCAACGTCATGGACTACTACGCCGAGTGGGGCGCCGGGGTCTGGACGCGCACGGTCAAGACCGCGGCGGAGGCGAAGGAGCGCGTCAACCGATACGAGGAGACCGGCTGTGACGAGCTCCTGATGTTTATGACCACCCCAGACGTGGTGCAGGCGGAGCGGCTGGCGGAGGCGGTGCTGTAGCCGGGCGCTCATCCATGAGCCGGCGCTGGCTGACATACGGCGCGACGGTCGCCGGCCTGGTCGTGGCGGCAATCGTGGCGGTGCTCGCCTTTCAAGCGCTCCATGTGCCTCTGCAAAGCTCGACCCGCAGCGGTCCGACCCCGGTGGCGGCGTGCGCGCCCGCTCCCTGCGCCAACGTGCAGGGCTACACGCTGTGGGTGTCGAACGTCAACGTCGTCGGTGCTGTCGTGAGCATGCAGGTCACCTTTCGCAATTCGAGCGACGCCACGCACGCCTCTCCCGAAGACCTGCAGCTCGTGGACTCGAATCACCATGTCTCCGGCCTGATCACCGGCCCGCCCGGCTGCGCCACGTGGGCCCGCCACGAGTTCAGCAACGGCGCGAGGTTCGGGCCGCTGAATGTGTGCTTTCGCGTGAGCACCGCAACCCCACCGCTCATCCTCCGGTGGTCGCCCGACCTCGGGGTGTTCTGCTGCCAGGCCGAGATCATGCTCACAGAGCTTTAGCGCATGGCGGCACTGAATCGGGTGGTCGTCGTCAGCGGGGCGACCGGCGCGATCGGATCGGCGACCGCAGCGGTGCTGGCCCGCCGTGGCGCGCGTGTGGTGCTGATGGCGCGCCCGTCCGACCGCCTGGAGCAGGCTGTCTCGCGGCTGGGCGGCGCGGACAACCGCATCTCGAGCGTGGCGGTCGACCTGTCGTCGCTGTCGTCGGTGCGCGCGGCGGCGCGGGCTCTCAGCCGGGCGGTCGGCCGCATCGATGCGCTGCTGAATGTCGCGGCCATCTTTTCTCCTGCGTATCGGAAGACCGCCGAGGGGTTCGAGCTCATGCTCGCCACCAACTACTTCGGGCCCTTCCTGCTCACCAACCTGCTGCGCGACCGGCTCGCGGGCGGCGGGCGGGTGATCACGGTGGCGGCGCCTTCGACGACGCCCGTCGACATGCATAGGCTGTTTTCCAGGATGGAGTTCAACGCGCTGCACACCTTTGGCGCGACCAAGGCCGCCGGTCTCATGTTCTCGTTCGAGCTGGCGCGGCGGGCGAAGCGGTGGGACGTGCGCGCCAACGCGTTCCATCCGGGCCCGGTGCGCTCCGAGCTGATGCGCGAGGCGCGGCGGCCGATGCGCATCCTGTCGAGACTCATCTCGCGACCGCCGGAGCGCGCCGCGCAGGACCTCGCAGAGCTCGCGACCTCACCGGCGCACGCGGGGACGACGGGCTGGTTCTTCAAGGGCACGCGACGGATCGACCCGCCGAAGACGACGCAGGACGTGGAAGCGCAGAGCACCTTGTGGCGCCGCACCGAAGAGCTGGTGGAGCTGGAGCACGGCTTCTAGCACGCAGCCCGGGCGCGGCCCAACCTCCACCCCACGCTCGCGATTTCTTCACACCGCCCTCACAAGTTGCCGGAAGGATGAGAGGCATCAGGCAACTTTTCGTTCAAGGAGTGGTGCGACGATGAGACGCGGTTTCGGTTGGATCGGGCTGGTGCTGACGGGCATCCTGCTCGCGATCGTCGGCGTGATCGCCTACCAGGCGGGCTGGTCGGAGGGCGTGGCGACCCAGGTGCCGGCCGGTGCGGCGGCGGCGCCGTATTACTACTACGGCTACGGCCCGCATTTCTGGGGCTTCGGCCTGTTCGGCCTGTTCTGGGCGCTGCTCATCCTGTTCATCCTGTTCTGGGTCGCGCGCCGGGCGTTCTTCGGCCGCATGTTCTGGGGCGGCGGCTGGGGCTACGGGCGCGGCATGGGCCACCACGGCTATGGCGCCGTGCCGCTAGGGATCGAGGAGCGGTTGCAGGAGTGGCACAAGCGAGCGCATGGCGAGCAGCCTCCCGGCTCGACTCCGCCACCGCCGCCGCCTGACCAGCGCACGGTGTGAGCCGCCGAGGTGCGGGTGGGCGCCTCGCCCGCCCCCACTTCGCTGTAACTAGGATGCTCAACGTGGCGACCATCCTGGTCGTGGACGACGAGCCGCGCATCGTCCAGCTGGTCCGCGACTACCTCGAGCACGGTGGATTCACGGTGCTCGTGGCCTCGGACGGGCTTTCGGCTCTGCGGTCGGCGCGCACCGGCCGGCCCGACCTGGTCGTCCTCGACCTGGGCCTGCCCGGCCTGGACGGATTGGACGTCGCACGCGCGCTGCGGCGCGATGGCGAGGTGCCGATCATCATGCTCACGGCGCGGACCGAGGAGTCGGACAAGCTGGTGGGCCTGGAGCTCGGCGCGGACGACTACCTGACCAAGCCGTTCAGCCCCAAGGAGCTGGTGGCGCGGGTGCGGGCGGTGCTGCGGCGGGCGGAAGGTCTGCGTTCACCCTCGGACGTCATTCGCGTCGGCTCGGCTGTCGAGCTGGACGTGCCACGGATGGAGGCGCGGTTCGGCGGGCGGAGAGTGGACCTGACCAAGACCGAGTTCCAGCTGGTGGCGACGATGGCGCGGCAACCGGGCCGGGTGTTCACGCGGGCGCAGCTGCTGGACGCCGTGCGAGGGGTCGCGTTCGAGTCGTACGAGCGGGCGATCGACGCTCACATCAAGAACATCCGGCGGAAGATCGAGCCGGAGCCACCCGCGCCCCGATATGTACTGACGGTGTTCGGCGTCGGCTACCGTTTCGCGGAGCCGCCCGAAAGATGAGGGCTGGGGGCGGACGGGGGCGATGGCGGGGTTGGGCGGATTACGGTCCGGCGCCCCCGCGCCGGCCGCCGTGGTGGCCGGAGGGCGAGCCGTTCCCGCCGGCACGGCGCTGGGGCCGGCGCCGCCCGCCGGCTTTCGTGCGGCGGATCGGATGCCTGTTCCTCGCGGTCCTGGCGGTGACGGCGCTGGCGGGCGCGGCCGCGGGAGGCATGGTCGCCCGGCTGGGCCTGCTGCCCGTCGCGCTGCTGGCGACCGCTTTCGCGGCCGTCGTGGTTGCGGCCGGCGCGGGCGGCATGCGGCGGATGACGCGTCCGATGGACGACCTGATCGAGGCGGCGCGGCGGATCGAGGCGGGCGACTACTCGGCGGAGGTCCGCGAACACGGACCGGGGGACCTGCGCTCGGTGGCGAGGGCGTTCAACGCGATGTCGGCGCGCCTGAAGACGAGCGATGAGCAGCGCCGGAGCTTCCTGGCGGATGTGGCGCACGAGCTGCGGACGCCGCTGTCCGTGATTCGGGGGCAGGCGGAGGCGATAGCGGACGGCGTCTACCCGGGCGACGCAGCCCACGTGGCGCCGATCCTGGACGCGACGGAGACGCTGAGTCGTTTGGTCGAGGACCTGCGCACGCTGGTGCTCACCGACGCGGGGAACCTGGTGCTGAACCAAGAGTCGACCGACCTGGGTGCTCTCGCGCAGGACATCGTGGAATCGTTCAAGGCCCAGGCGGAAACGGCCGGTGTGACCTTGGCGGCCGAGGTGGCCGGCAACCTGCCAACGGTCGAGGTCGACCCAGCCCGCATCCGGAGCGTGATCGGCAACCTGCTCTCCAACGCGATCCGCCACACCCCGTCGGGCGGATCGGTCAAAGTCGCGGTCAGCTCGGCGGACGATCAGGTGGTCATCACGGTGACCGACACAGGCGAGGGCATCCCGCCCGACCTGCTGCCCCACGTGTTCGAGCGTTTCGTCAAGGGCCCGAACTCGAGCGGGTCAGGCCTGGGCTTGGCCATCGCGCACGACATCACCACCGCCCACGGCGGCACTCTGGCCGTGGAAAGCACCGCCGATCATGGGAGCACCGTGAGGCTTGCGCTCCCGGAGGTGCCTGGGGCTCGCCGCCCCTGTTGACCATGACCTTTTCGTGGGTGGATGCGATCGTCCTCCTGAGCGCCGATGACGATCGCCGGGTGGAAAGGCTCTGGACGGTCGACTCGACACTTGGCGCGTACCGCTTCTCTCATCAAGTCCTGGTATCAAGTCCCGGCGACCAGATCTGCATTGGCGTGCAGCGGGACAAAGCTGGAGCGGGAGACGGGCTTCGACGCCCCGAGTACCAATCACTCGATCCAGTTCACTTATCGACTCAGCTGAGGGGCTGAGGTCACCTCTACGTCGCCGAGATGCAGCTACTCGGCCTGGCCCTGGTCATGCAATGCCAAGCTGCGAAACCGGCATGTCGCCCCGGAAAAGAAGTGACCCCAACGGACCGCCTCTCCGGCTTCGGAACCGGCCTTGCGACCAACTCCGACTCCGTTGACCGTGTCCCTCGGGGCCACTGATCACAGTACTCCAATCCCAACGGTTCTGCTCACGCATCTTTTTTTCGTAGCCTGGCTACTCAAAAGGTTTGGGGTAGGCGATCGCGACATTGGGTTGACGTGGTCAACGAGCCTGGCCGGGGGCTACTCGCTGGCATCCCCAGCGGCATTCCGCCGCCCTCGGCAAGAGTTCTTGTGTACTCCGCACACCGACCAATTGAGGTGTATGGTGGCTACAGCGGACCGCTCCCCAGCCCGTTACATCTTTGAGCTGAAATTGGCGGAAGTGCCGAGCGGCCCGACTAACTCCGAGCTTGTGATGTTTCGTCCACAATCAGCCCCGCATCGAGTGCGATCGCGCGGGTGGCGGACGCGGAATCCTACGGCTACCGTCGTAGCTTTCTGAGCAGTCGATTCGTTCCGGCGCGCTTCCGCTCCCGGGCGATGCGTGTGCTCGACGCCTTGTCAACGGCAATAACCAGGAGCTTGGGCGGCCGACCAGGAGGGCGGCGCGTGCGCCTGAAGGCTTCCAGGTCGTTGGGAAGAATGGCCCACACGTTTCCGACTTTGATTCCGTACAGTCGCTGCCTCAGCAGCAGCCGGCGCACGTAAGCCTCCGATGCGTTGAGCTCGGAAGCAGCCTCGGCGACGGATAGCAAGCGTGGACGATCGATCGCCAAATATTAGCACGAGCTCGCAACCATTTTCTGTTACAGTGGCAATGTTCTGGACTGAGTCGGGGGCTGTAACAGTCCTCGCGGTTGCCGGCCTGACGATGGCAGTAGCCTTCTTGGCCCTCCGCTTCGCGGTACTCCTTAGGAGGAGACGCAATGCCTGAATCCAAAGACACGACCGCCCGTTTCGTAGCCGCATTCAACGCCCACGACGAGAAAGCGCTGCACGAGCTGCACTCCGACGACATCAAGTTCAATGCGCCGGGCGGATTCAAGGCCACCAACGCCAAGGACGCCACCGCATACGCCATGACCTGGCTGAAGGCGTTCCCTGACGGCAAGATGACGGTGCGGACCGAGCTCACCAGCGGCCCCTGGGTCGTCCAGGAAGTCGCCATGGAGGGCACACACACCGCTCCCCTCGAGGGCCCAAACGGCCCCATCCCCGCGACCTACAAGAAGGTGAAGGGCTATGGAGTCCAGATCCTCAAGGTCGAGAACGGAAAGATTGCTGAGGCTCGCATCTACTTCGATCAGCTCGACCAGATGAGCCAGCTCGGTCTCATCCCTGCGCCGGCCGCTCTATAACGGCCGACGTTTTGGACCCGGCCCTGTCGGGGGCCGGGTCCTTTTTGTTCCTCTTGGGGTGGCGTCTTCAGTGAGCCTACTCGCCGGTATCCCCGTCCTGACTGCGCCTTGCTTACATCATGTCGGGAGACATGCCGCCGCGCATTCCGTTGCCGCTCTTCTCCGGAATCTCGGTGATGACGGCTTGGGTCGTAAGGACCATGGCCGCGACCGAGGCGGCGTTCTGGAGCGCTGAGCGGGTGACCTTGGCGGGGTCGACGATGCCGGCGGCGAACATGTCGGCGAACTTGTTGTTCAAGGCGTCGTAGCCGTGCCCTGGCTTGCCCTTGCGAACCTGCTCGACAATCACCGAGCCCTCCACGCCCGCGTTCGCGGCAATCTGCCGCAGCGGCTCCTCGAGGGCCTTGCGGACGATTGCGACGCCCGTCTTCTCATCAGAGTCGAGACCGAGCCCGCTGTCGAGCACCTTCTGGGCTTGTAACAGCACGACGCCGCCGCCCGCGACCATGCCCTCCTCGACACCGGCTTTGGTGGCGCTGAGCGCGTCTTCGATCCGGTGCTTCTTCTCCTTCTGCTCGACCTCTGTGGGCGCGCCGACCTTTATAACCGCGACGCCACCGGCCAACTTGGCCATCCGCTCCTGCAGCTTCTCCTTGTCATAGTCGGAGGTGGTCTCTTCGATCTGGGCTTTGAGCGCCTTGATCCGGCCCTGGATGGCCTCCGAGTTGCCCGCACCTTCCACGATCGTCGTGTCGTCTTTGTTGACGGTCACCCGCCGAGCCTTGCCCAGCTGCTCGATCTTCGTCTCGTCGAGCTTGAGGCCCATGTCCTCGCTAATGACATTGCCACCGGTCAGGATGGCCATGTCTTCGAGCATCGCCTTGCGCCGGTCGCCGAAGCCCGGCGCCTTGACCGCGACGGCGGTGAAAGTGCCGCGCAGCTTGTTGACGATCAGAGTCGCCAGCGCTTCACCCTCAACGTCCTCGGCTACGATCAGGAGCGGTTTGCCCTGCTGGACAACTTTCTCCAGCACGGGGAGCAGGTCAGAGATGGCCGAGATCTTACGGTCGGTGATCAGAACAAACGGCTCCTCGAGAACTGCCTCCATCCGATCCGGGTTGGTGACCATGTAAGCCGAGGTGTAGCCGCGGTCAAACTGCATGCCCTCGACGACCTCGAGTTCGGTTGCGATTGCCTGGTTGTCCTCGACCGTGATCACTCCGTCCTTCCCGACCTTGTCCATGGCGTCCGCGATGAGCTCGCCGATCTTCTCGTCCTGCGATGAGATGGTGGCGATGTGGGCCACGTCCGCGTGGTCCTTCACGGGAACGGACATCCGCTTGATCTCTGCCACGACTGCCTCAACCGCCTTCTCGATGCCCAGCTTCAGCTGTATCGGGTTGGCGCCCGAGGCAACGTTACGGAAGCCCTCACCGATCATGGTCTGGGCCAGGATGGTGGCCGTAGTTGTGCCGTCTCCGGCGACGTCGTTGGTCTTGGTGGCGACCTCGCGAAGAAGCTGCGCGCCTGTGTTCTCCCAAGGGTCTTTGAGCTCGATCTCACGGACGATCGTCACCCCATCGTTGGTGACGGTCGGAGCGCCGTACTTCTTCTCGAGGACTACGTTACGGCCCTTGGGGCCGAGAGTGATTCGCACCGAGTGGGCGATGATGTCGATGCCTTTCTTGAGGCCCTGCCGGGCCTCAACGTCGAAGTGGACGGTCTTAGCCATCTGATTCGCTACTCCTCACGGTTATTTGGTCTTACTTCTTCGGCTTGACGGCGTAGCGACGACCGCAAGGACATCCTTCTCGGAAACGATCAGGTATTCGACGTCGTCAGGCTTGAACTCGCTGCCCGCATACTTCGAATAGAGCACCTTGTCGCCGACCTTCAGTTCCATAGGAACCCTCTGACCGGTGTCCAGGATCCTGCCGGTGCCGACAGCCTCGACGATCCCTTCTTGTGGTTTCTCTTTCGCGGTGTCGGGAATAACGATCCCACTCTTGGTCATCTCTTCTCGATCGACTGGTTTCAGGACTACTCGATCGCCCAGTGGCCTTAGATTCACAACTGCCCTCCCTTTGTGTGCAGAAGGCCGGCTTCGAGGACCTGCTGCGCTCTAGAAGACGCGCCTTCCACGTGACTCGCAAGAGCTGGGTCCTGTCTCGCGTCTCCGACAGCTCCTACGAGGTCTTTCAGCGCACGCGTTAGCTGTGCAACCCTCTGCTGTAGGTCCGGTATGACCTGTGTTTGGTACCTGTCCACATCCATTCCGATCAGGATCATCCGGTCGACCGTTTCCCTGTCCAACAAGATCCTATTGCTCATACTGCGCTTCCCTTTTCCGATCACCATCAGGACGACTTAGGCTTTCCCCTCGGGTCACCTTCTAGCGGCGCCGATAACAAATTTATGTCTTCTCGGATTGCTCCCGTATCACGTGTCGAGAATCGGTCTCGTTTAGCCGCGGCCCTTTGGAAGTGGGCTCGCCTTGGCGGCTCCGCTGATCGCGATCCGCACCGGCTCGACCTTCGCCGCCTTAGGCACACGAACCGTCAGAACACCGTTCTCAAATTGAGCGGCGATGTTCGCGGAGTCGATCTCCTTGGGCAGCTCCAGCTGGCGGCTCCAGTTGCCCCATGGCCGCTCCTGACGAATGAACTTGCCCTGGATCTCAAACGGTACCGCCTTCACTGCGATGCTGAGCATGCCGACCTCGAACGTCACCTGTACATCGTCCTGCGGAACGCCCGCGACGGTGGCGTGAAGCTCGTAGGCGTCTTCAGTCTCCAGGATGTCGACAGGCAGAGCGTAAGTCGGAGTGCCGTCCTCATGACTCGCGACTCCATAGCCAAAGAATTGCTCGAACAAGCGGTCGATTGGGCTGGCACCGGTCACAAGGTTGGAGCCAGGCACCAGCATTCGTGTTGCTGTCATCATCAATACACCTCTGATGTAGGATTAGATGTGAACTGTAGTTACAGGTTCCTACCCTTCTGTAGCCAGTCTCAAACACCGGTCTTCAGAACTCGCCACTGCACGCCGGGAATGCTGCTGGTTTTCTAATGCCGGGCTCAGTATTTCTGAGGCATGAATAAGGTCCACCCCGATCGCGAGCGGCCCGATGTCGATGCAGCGCAGCACGGCGGCACATCAGCCGACTGCTATCTCGTAGGAACAGCTGGAGCGGGAGACGGGCCTTGAGGTCCCAGGTACAAGGCTCGGGTCGAATTCAGTTATCGGCTTCTAGGAGGGCAGAAGCAGGGCAAAAGCTTCGACTGGAGCGGCTGCTCCTGGCCATCGACGCGTGCCGCATGCCCATCCAATCATCGAACCGGCTCACAGCCCGGTTGGAGGTGCCCGCCCACCTGCTCACGGACAAACTCGCGATTGAGCTGTGTGCGCCGCGGTCAGCCGGTCGTTGCGCCGCATTTGAGCGCGACTTGCGCCAGCTAGGGCCGCGCCAGCCTCAACCTCACCCACTGAATGGCTATTCCCGCGCATACGGCCGCCATCACGATGTAGAAACCGGATTCGATCAACTGAAAGGCCCAGAACCTGTCTGCGGGCTGAACGATGCCCGCCAATGAGATGCCGTAGTTCTGGAGCGATCCCGACGCCAGCAGGGCATTAACGCGGTCCCAACTGACGATGTGGCCCGAACTATCGATATACGTCACTCCGAGAAACCAGTTGGTGCCAGCCGTGCCAGCCGTGACGCCCTTGTCGATCAGAGGTGGGATCAGGTTCGGCCTCAGGATTATCTCGAAGGCAGCACGTACTCCAGCCCACACGCAAACGGTCACCGCCATGGCCACGACCGTTCTTCCCGACACGGTGGCGGCGGCTATACCGAGCGCCACGGCGAATAGGCCGTAGGCCAACAGTACGGTCACATGCATATCGAATCCGGGCCAGGGCGAGTGCTGCCAAACAACTGCGCTGAGCGCCAGCCATGGAAGTGTGGCGCCGGAAACAAGCAGCAGTAATACACCCGCGAATGTGACACCGAGCGCCATCCGGGCCATGATCCAGCGCACTGGCGTCACCGACTGCACCCAGATTAGACGATGCGTTCCGTTCTCTAATTCCCGTCCGATCAACGGCGCTCCCAGGAACATGCCCAATGCAAGCGGTATTGCGATCAGGACTGCTGAGATCGCACTCTCGAAAGCGCGGAACTCATCAAGGACCGACAGGGCATCTGGCGAACAGGCCCCGCCTGCCCGCGGGGCGCCTTCTCTTTGTGAGGACGGGTCGAACGCGGAGAGCACCTTCAGGCATTGCTGAACGTCGGGGTGCGACATGGAATCGGCCATGAACCAATAGGCCCCGATGAGCAGAGCCGAGATGACCATGGCCAGCGCCACCCAGAAAATGATCGACCTGCGATACAGATGCGTCAGAAGCCACGTCATACGACTGTCTCGTGTCTCAAGTACTCGAGCACCGAATTTTCGAGCTCGGTCAATCGACCAGCCAGCGGATGCCGCCGCCCCGGAGCGGTGGCGACGATTGATTCGGCCGTCCCGCATGCTTTGACACGTCCAGCCTGCAGAATCACTACGTGGTCGCAGACCCGCGCGAGCTCAGCCAAGACATGCGACGAGAGAATGAGCGTCACTGCCAACGAGCGCGATATACCGATCAGCTCATCGAGAAAGAGTTGGCGCGCCAGTGGATCGAGGCTCGCCATGGGCTCATCGAGGATGAGAAGGCGCGGCTGCTTGCCCAAGGCAAGCGAGAGCGCCACCTGCGCTTGCTGGCCCCCGGAAAGCCGGCCGACCTCTCGATCCAGAGGGATTCCCAACCGCGCCAGGCGTTCAGTCGCCAGGTCGCTCATCCATCGAGGATTGAGCCGTTTGCCCATCGTGAGCGTCGCCCGAACGCTTAGGCTTCGGTATAGGGGCCGATCCTGGGCTACGAATCCGATGTTCTCGATGGTCTCGCGGCGCTGTCGGTGGGGAATCAAACCAAAGACCGTCACCTCACCGGCACTCGGCGCAAGAAGCCCCACTAGCGTGAGAAGCAACGTGGACTTGCCGGCTCCGTTAGCCCCGACGAGTGCAGTGAAGGAGCCTTCCGGAATCGAGAAGTCGCAATTCTCGAGGGCGTGGATTCGTCCGTATTGCTTTGACAACCCCTTTCCCAGAACCACCGGCATGGAGCTCATCCTCTGCACGCTAAGCCTTAGCCGATGGCACTGTCAGGCTGGCGTGGCGGCCGCTTGGCCCAGGCAAGCGCAGCCTCAGTCCGTGTATGGAATCGGTTCCGGAGGAAGACTCGGCCGAGATGAGAGGAGACGGTCCTAACGGATAGGCCGAGACGGGTGGCGATTTCCTTGTTGCTCTTGTCTTGCGCAACCAGGGCAACGACCTGAGCTTCACGTCGCGTGAAGTAGATCTCCGCCTTCGATTGAACATGCGGAGCAATATCGTTCAGGCTACGTCGGTCGCTATCGAGTTCAATCACGGAAGCCATCCTAGAAAGGCAACGCATCGTCGCACACCTTGACAATTGTGCTCGGCGATTCAGGCGGCGCATCGCCTGCGGTTAGGAAGTCGGCGTCGGGAAAGGCTATCGGTTCTTCGAATGCGACACGTCCTTGCCCGTCGAGTCTGCCTCCCCGGATCAGCACTGGGCCGGCATCAAGAGCGCCTTTTTCAAGCGGGACCGAATACAGAGTCGTCGCATAGAGATCAACCTCCACCGCGTTGATGTTCTAGAACTCGTTGCCAGCAAAACACTTGTACC